>JAJDDS010000392.1 GCA_029260195.1 Phycisphaerae bacterium | reverse complement strand
CGATCCGCCACACGCCCGAACACCCACCCCCCGATCCCCAGTCCCGCGAAGAACACGGTCAGTACCACCGTGTTCGCGTAGACGTCCTGCCCCAGCATCTGCCCCAGTCGACGCAACCAGACGATCTCATAAACCAGCGCCGCCGCCCCCGACAACAGCATGCTGCAGACAAACACGCGATTACGCATACCACACCTTCCGCATCACAACGATCCACTACCGACGGATCGCGCACGGTAATCGACGCCGCCGCCCACCGAAAGACCAGCCCCAAGCCCGATGGGGCGTATCCCGTTGTGGGTGGCGATCCCGTGGGCACGCACGGAAATGAGGGTCTGTCCTGCTTGGTGACGCGCGCATTCTCATTCCGAGATCCCCCTTTGTCATTCCGAGCGCAGCGAGGAATCTGGCCGCGAATAGAGCATCAGCAAGATTCCTCGCTGCGCTCGGAATGACAAGGAACCGCCTTCCCAAGACCGACGACCCCTCGATCCATATGCGACACCTGAATCGCCCCCCAGAATGGGATGCGCCGCTACGGCGCGGTCGTTCCCGCCCACCTTGACGATCCACCCGCACCGCCGGATAACATCCGCGTCCCCGAAGCGGGATCTGATCGCCCCCAATACCAGGAGTTCGATATGTCGATCATCGTGGCTGTCACCAAACGCGGAAAAACCGCCATCGCCGCCGATTCGCTGTACCTCACCGGGTCGCACAAGGACTACGTCTCCGACCTCGTCGGCCGGTCCAAGGTCGGCCGCGTCGGCGCCTCCCTCGTCGGCATGACAGGCTGGTCCATCTACCAGAACATCTTCGATCACTACGTCGGATCGCGTCGCGTCACCGCGCTCAAGGACGAATCCGCGGTCTTCGAGTTCTTCCTCAAGTTCTGGCGCACGCTTCGCGAGCGATACTCCTTTGTCAAAGAGCAGCGCGACGGGGCGGACTCCCCGTTCTCCGATCTCGACTCCAGTTTCCTCGTCGCCAACAAACACGGCATCTTCGACATCCACGGGAACCTCACCGTCTGGCGACACAAGGAATTCTGCGCCATCGGCAGCGGTTCGCCCTACGCCTACGGCGCGCTACACGTGTTGTACAACCAACCCGGCAGCGCCAAGGACATCGCCGAGAACGCGGTCCGAGCCGCTGCCCGGTTCGACGACGGGTGCGGCGGACCGGTCGAGACGTTCACCGTGAAGTGACCGCGGCTGTGTCAAGCTCCGGGCGTGATTGTCCGATAAGCACCGCAGCGCGACGGTGCGCCGGGAGACGGAAGTGCCAGCCGAGGTTTCGACGACCGTATGGCGGCGAATGCGGGCGGCGGGCGGTGACTTCTACCGCTCCCGCGTCAGGCGCGACGTGCCCATCCTCATGTTCCACCGAATTCGGGACGCGGAGGGCGTCGGAGAAGCGAAACTCGCCGAGATACTAGACCACTGCGCCGATGGGTACCGGGTCATAACTCTGGGTGATCTCGCGACGCTCATTCGGCGCGGAACGCGAGTGCCCAACAACACCGTCGTCTTGACTTTCGACGACTGCACGAGAGACCAGTTCACACGCGCGGCGCCGGCGTTGCGCGAGCGCGGACTGCGCGCGACATTCGCGACCATTGGCTGCACATTGACCGAACGGCGACTGCCCAGGCTGTACTGGTACTTCCATGTCATCGAGAACACGACATTGAAGTCCGCGACGTTTGGCTTCGCTCCGCATGTTACCCATCGCGACTGGCGGTTGGACGACACTGGCCGGCGCGAGATGATGCACTGGCGATCGCCGCTGTTACAAGCTGTCATTCGGTCTGATCATTCGGTCGGGGAGGACATCGTCGCGTCGCTCGGTGAGACTCTGGGGGTTTCACCGCCTGTCGTGGACGAACTGTTCATGACGCTCGACGACCTGAAATCGCTTGAGCGCGAGGGGCACGAGGTCGCCGCGCACACGATGCAGCACGTCGATGTGGACCGACCTGACCGCGACACGTGGAATCGCGAGCTGCGCGAGAACTTCGCGATGATGACCGATCTGTTCGGCGCCCGCCGCCACTCCTTCGTCTTTCCGTTCGGTTACGACCGGTCACCAAGCGCCAGTCAGCGCGTTCAGGACGTGGGTTTTGGATGCGCCGCGACGACGGAGTGGGGAACGAACACGCGCCACACCGACGTCCACAGTCTGCGCCGCGTCGGAGTCGACAATGACACACGCGTGCCACTGGCCACAATTTACTGACGCCACTCGAATGCGCCCCGCTCGCTCTTATTGCCGCTCAAGCACGCTGATGAAGCAGGCGCCCACGTTCCCCAAGGCCCGCATCATTCGGTATTGCGCCAGAGCATCGAGTCGATGTTCCAGCCAATGCGCGGCGCGGTATCCGGGGATAAAGCGCCCGGCGATTTTGAGTGGGCCGAAAGCGTGCCCGCGATAGTCGATCTCACGCAGTCCCGCGTCGCGGGCCAATCGCCTGACCTCCGGCGCGGAGAACTGCCGCGTCGTCAGTCCGGCCAAATTCCGTTCGACCGGCGCACCAACGCGCCCCTCCAGCAAGTACTTGAACCGCCAGCGATTGGGCGTCTGGATCACGATGCGTCCGCCGTCGGCCAACAGTCCCGCCATGCGCCGCAGCACGTCGACCGGCTCGTCGAAGTACTCGATGAACCCGAGCGCGACGATCAGATCGAACGAATCCGGATGCAACGCGACCGACGAGAAGTCACCGTCGATGAACCGGCACCGATCGGACAGTCCCGCGCGTTCGGCGCTGCGCCGAGCATGGTCGACCATCGACGCGGACAGGTCGACGCCGACCACCCGATGACCGAGCGCAGCCAATCGGATGGCAGCCGGTCCGGCGCCGCATCCGAGGTCCAGCGCGCGGCCCGGTTCGGTCACATGTCGTCGACAGAGCGCGAGCGCGGTTTCGAGGCGTGTTCGGAACAGGTATCCGGCGGGCTCGCGCTCGTCATAGAACGCATCCCATTGGGTGTGGTTGGCTTCGAAGTGGTCAGCCACGACGGCTCGTTGCGACTGCGTTTGCACCTTGAATCAGCCTCCGGCCCTGGTGTCGCGGTTCATCGGGCTTGTAGTCTTATCGTCCCCTGGCGTCCGGGTCTTGCGTGCGGGGGGTGAAATGCGGGGTCCGGGCGTGGTCGGAGATCTGTGGCGATGAGGAATTCGGCGGTGTCTGTTCTGTTCGTAAGCTCTTCTTAATTCACGGGTTACGCTGGATTCCGGGGACGGTGGGTTCGTTTGGTCTATTTGCATCGCGCGATTGCTGAGTGGTTCGCCGGGCCATTCCAGGCGGAAGAGTCCGGTCCTTCTCTAACCTCATAACGCGCGGGGTGATCCGCGGAAATGGGAAGTTTGGCGATCAGGCCTGTGCGAGGTCGTGAGGGGGGAGGGGGTCCCCCAATTCTGTTGACTTAGGCAGCATTCATTCTCTCCGCCCTTCCTTTGGTCCACTTGTTGATTTTCCGCTTGGTGACGCGCGGTGGTGACGGCCGTGGATTGTCGGGGCGG
>JAJDDS010000391.1 GCA_029260195.1 Phycisphaerae bacterium | reverse complement strand
CAAGGAGCGGCGCACTCTCGAACATCGTCAGGGCGACTTGCGCTTCTTCTTCCCGAAAGTCGATCGAGGCGCCGAGATCTCGGGTGAGCCTGTCGTAAATCAAGTCGGAAAACGGCAGCAGCGCGACCGCTCCAACAAACACGGACACACACAGCAAGCCGAGCGTCATTTTCGCGCGCATTAGTCCCAAGTACGTCACGACGATCGCCAGTAACGTCAATTGGCCCACGCAGAGTGCTACCGGCCATCGCGACAGTGTGCAGGCCAAACCACCCAGTCCGACCAATACCGCGAGGCCAGCTAGGAGTCGCACGCGCATATCCGTAGCGCCCAGCGTCAGCGCCGTAGCCAGTGGAATCGGCATGAGCATGTAGCACGCGAGATTGCTTGGGTGTCCCACCGTGCCGACCGCTCGATGCCAACCGCCGACGGCGGCTTCGCCGATTTCTCGCAATCCTGCCGCCTCACCGCCACCCCCACCGAGCAGGCCTAGCACCCCGGACGTCGATCGTAGCCCCATTTGCAGCATGGCGACGCCGGATTGCGCGCACAATGAACACAAAAGCGCGACGACGCAGACCCAGATCTCCTGCCGCGTCACATTGTATCGAATGTAGATGATGACGAGCGCGACTTTCAGCAGGCGGAGGATCTCGAAGAGCCCCCAACTCACGTTCGGGGCGCCGAACGACGAGAGCAGGCACATCAGTCCGAACGGCAGCAACCACAGCTCCAGTCGCGGGCCGCTCGATCGCAGTGGGCGTTTCAGGACCGCTACCTCGTACGTCCATATCGCGAACAGTGCGGCGAGAATACAGTCGGTAGGGATGACGTAGGGGCTCTGTGGTCCGTGGTTGCCCACGAACCCGTCGAACCAGTAGTACATTCGATTGTAAGGCAGTAGCAAGATCCACAAGAAGATCAGCACGGACCGGGGCTGTCGGGTGATCCAGCAGATGAGAGGAACCAGCGGAACAGCGGCGGCGAGGATCAGCTTCTTTTTCGTCGGTTCGCCGAATTGGATGCCGGCGACGCAGGCGCACAGCCCAAACAGCGCCGCCAGTGACATGGAGGCGAACTGTCGCGACATCGACGTGACTGGCTGCGCGCGCATCGCTCAACTCGCGTGAAATCAGTATTCCGTCAGTGATCCGGTTCGCTTGGTGATGCGGACGGCGACATTGAAGGCGACGAAGCCGGCGGTCAGGAGGACGCCCGCAAAAAGGACCAGTGTAACGAGGATCACCCACAATTCGCTCAGGCCCTCTCCCCGGAGCAACCCGCGCCGCATCCCATCGAGGGCATGCGTCAGGGGCACGGCTTCGGCCAGCGTGGCCAGCCAACCGGGGAGAACACTCGTCGGGAACAGCACGCCGCTGAGTAGGATGACCAGATACCCAGCCACAGTCATGAGGGACTCGCCGCGTTTGATGACGATGACGACGGCGGCCCAGCCCATACCGATGCCCGCAAAACATAGAACGGTCAGTACAAAGATCACTACGGCCGACGCGAGGTTGGCTTGTCCCATGCCGACACCGTAGAGCAGGGCGCCGATCACTAGGTAGAGGACAAATCGGACAGCGCTGAAGAAGTAACCCCACAGTGAGGAGTAAACGAGAATCCGGGGAAGACTGGCGGGGGACATGAGTGTCGCCTCGAGGGCACCGGTGAGCTGTCCCTCTCGGATTTGTTTGGCGAAGGTGTTCAGACTGACGCCGACGCAATCGGTCAGGGCGACTCCGATGAGAAGGAACGCTAGATAGTTGCCGCCGTACTCCTCCAAAGCGGGTATTCCCGCGGGGCCTATGGTCTTGCCGACGAAGTAGAACACGCCGAGGATGAGGACGTTCCCGAGCAACTGCACGATAAACGACGTGCGGTAGCTCATCGCAGTGATGGCGTCGCGCTTGAAGAACTCCCAGGCGAGTATCATGGGGCGCCGTCCTTCTGTTCGGCGATGGGCGGTCCGTCCGGTCCACCGAGCACGATCGAGCAGAACACGTCGTCGAAGGCGACTTCTTCGGTTTCGCAGCGTACGACGAGACCGTCATTGTCAAGTACGGTTCGCAGGAAACGCGACAGTCCATCACTACCGCGGGCTACCGATAGCTTCAGCGTAATTTCGTCACCCTCGGATGACTCAGGGTCGACGGCGATGATCCCGGCGTCGGGGTCGGGAACGAGTCGTCCATCCAGGTTCGCGGCGCGGACGGTCACATGATGGACCTCGAAGTCGTGACGCTGCCATCTTCGGCGGATCTCGTCGATCGTTCCACGGGCGATCAGCGTTCCTCGGTTAATAATGACCACGTGGTCGCAGAGGTCTTCGGCTTCTTTCAGATGATTCGTGGCAATGATGTGCGTCTGGTCGGGGCGCTCCGCCCGCTTGTCCACAAGCCATCGCCGGATGTTCTGTGTGCTCAGCGGGTCCAGGCTGCGCGTGGGCTCGTCGTAGAGGACCAGACGCGGTTCGGCGAGCAGGCCGCGGATGATGGCGAGCTTTTGTTTCATGCCGGCGGAGTACGTATGGTACGGGCGACGGGCTGCGTCGGCGAGACCGGTGGTCTCCAGCAAGGGACCTCCGCGATCACGACATTGCTGCTTCGTTAACCCGTAGAGGGCCGCGAAGAACTGAAGATTCTGCCAACCGGTCAGTCGCCAGTAGAAGCTGCGTTCGTCGCAAGTGACCAGCCCGATCAGACCGCGCGCGCGAATCCGATTGTCGCAGACGTCATGCCCGAAGACGTGGACACTGCCGGACGTCGGAAACGACAGGCCGGCGATCATTTTCAGTAGGGTGGTCTTGCCCGCGCC
>JAJDDS010000040.1 GCA_029260195.1 Phycisphaerae bacterium | reverse complement strand
GCCATCGCCGGACGCATCTATCCCGACGTCGGCGTCTTCGCCGTCGGGATCGGGCTCACCGCCGCCGCACTCAAGGGAGACACCGCCACTTACCTCCTGCTCCAAAAAGGCGCCAGCCCCACGCTGTGCGTCACCCTGCTGGCGGAGTGTTTCTTCTGGTTCGCCGCCATGCTCGTCGCGATGATCACCTCAGCCGTCGTCGTCCGTTGGTTGAGTCCAGGCGACCCACGCCACGATGCGTCTGCGTCGTCCATCGATCCCGTGCTTACCCACATGGCCGCTTCCGGTATTCCGTTACTCGGACGATGGCTCGCGCCCGCCGCTGCCGCTAACGACCGAGTCCGTGATCGACGCCACACCGTCAAGCATATGGCCGTCATGGTACTCGTCGCGCTGGTTTTGATTCGCATTTGCGCAGCCGGTGCGACCGATCGCGCCATCCGCCACGGTCAGGTCTGCTTTGCGGTCACCGCCGCCTTCTACATCGCGGCTCGACGTGCCCAAGCTATGTTCCCGGTGTCCTCGTCGTTTTGGTCTTGCTGCGCCGTGGTGCTGACATGCGTCGTCGCATTCGCATTCGCTGCCGTCATGAGCGGCGGCGGAGACGCCGAGCGCCTTGCTCCCGTCCCGCCGAGCACGTTTCTTCGCGCACTCCCCATCACTTACGTTGCATTGGGAATCGCCGTGACCGTCTTCGCTCGATGGCAGACGCACCACGAACAGCCCCGACCGTAGGACCCGCTTCCCCGCGGCGACAGCCCGTCAGTGAACGGGCTGAAGATGGCGATCTTTGGCCAGCCACTCCCGCGCAACGCGGGCGACCTCGGGATCGAACTGCGCCCCGGCGCAACGATCGAGCTCCGCCGCAACCCGTTCGAGGCTCATCCCCCGCTTGTAGCAACGCGTCGACAGCATTGCGTCAAGTGAGTCCCCCACATTCAGAATCCGCGCGCCCAGCGGGATTTCGTCACCGCGCAAGCCATCCGGATACCCGCGACCGTCGAACCGCTCGTGATGGTGGAGAATGTACGGCAACTCCGTCCCGAGATAACTGGTGTGCCCCAAAATCTCGATGGCCATCTCCGGATGACGCTTGATGACCGCGAACTCGTCAGCCGTAAGCGGACCCGGTTTCCGCAGGATCGCGTCGGGCACACCGATTTTGCCAATATCGTGCAGAAGGGCAGCCGTTCGCAGAGATTCGATCTGCACGGCCGGCAGTTCCATCCGCCGCCCGATTTCCTCACAGTAACCGCTCACAACTCGGGCGTGCTCTCGCGTGTGCGGCTCTTTCGCTTCCACCGCCGCGACCAACGCCAGAGTCGACTCGATGTACCCCCGCTTAGCCTGCTGCCGCGTCCTGATAATCCAACCCGACACCTCGTCCACCGACGCCCGTTCGAGTTGTCGCCGCGACGGACCCAGCCGCGAGACCTGCGACCAGCAAACGGTTTGGTTACCGCCCTGCTCCTTCGCTCGCACCGACGCAGCCGCGGCACGCTCAACCAGATCCTCGCCCGTTTCGATGAACCCAGGCTGGGATGTGGCCACGCCGATCCGTAGCCGCGCTCGTCCCCCATCCATATCGCACAACGCGTCGTCGCGCACGATGAGACGAATTTGCTCCGCCACGTCCACGGCGGTGTCTTCGTCCGCCTCGCGCAGCGCCACAGCGAAGCGGTCGCGTTCGAGTCTTCCGACGAATTCGATCGCCCCTGACGCGCGCGCCGGCATCAGACTTATCGACTGCAGGAACGACTCACGGCGTCTGCCGCGATCACACTCGCCATCGCTCTCCACGTATTCTACATCGAGCACGAGAACGCTCGCCCGCCCATTCCGCCGTCGGCAGACCCCGCGCAGTCGTTCGAGCGACGCGGCAAACACAGGCTGCGCGGGGAGTGCATGCCCAACGTCGCCGCCGAACGCGGCGGCGAGTGGCTCGACCGTCGGAGTTTCCACGCGACGCCCCTCGGTCTCGCGCCAAGCAAGCGCCCCGGCGACCACCGTGCGCAATTCGTCCAGATCCGGCTGAACCGAGATCACGTCATACGCGCCCTGCTTGAAAGCGTGCCGCACCCATTCCGACGTTGCCCCACGAGACAGCAGCACGACCGCAGGGCGATCACCGAGCCCGCGCACCATGTCCAATAAGTCCAACCCCCCGATATCGGGGACGCCAGAATCAAAAAGCACAACGTCGAATCGCGACCGACGTATCCGGACGTACGCTTCGCCACCGCGGGAGCACGAAGCGCAACGATGCTCGCCGCGTAGCCCCGCGATGGTGTCCGCCGCCACGCTGGGATCACCCGCGACGACGAGCACACGCCCGCCGCCGTTCATATTTTTTCTGTCCCTCTCATCCACTGGAGCTCTTCCTCCAGCGGAGTATCGTCGTGACCGCCGACGCTGTTAACCAATTGTGAATTATGGACTTACGGCGAATTATTCGGGCGTTTCACGCCCCACAAACCGCCCAATCGCACCCCGCGCAACACCCGCAATCGTTAAGGTCAACCCCACCCACACAACGCGCGCCAAGCGAAACGACGAATCCCCCCACGCTTAGTTAGTTTGATTCCGCGGGAATCCGCGCCGAGATGTCTTGCAGGCGGTCAGACCACCCTGGTCCCAGCGACCCCTCGGGAAAGCCGGCCTCGAAACGCTCCAGCAGCGATCGCAACTCCGACGCTTCCCCCGCGTCGAGCTTGGACTCGAGATGCTCCATCACGACGTCGGCGATCTCGAGCCTCCCGTCGGCGTCAGCCTGTGACGCGACCTCGCTGATGTTCTCGATCATCGGATCGATCCGGCCACCGCGGAGACACGCCCGCACTAATCTCATTCGTGTCGCTCCCGCAGCCTCTCGATCCTGCGCCGCCTGATAGTCTTGCCAGAGTTGGTGCAGGTGCGGTATCGCCTCTGTGTGCTTCTCGCCCGCAGCCAACAGACGCACGAGCTCCTCGCGGGCATCGGTCAGCACTTGCGCCGGGACGTTGTTGCTCACCACCCAGTCCGATATCACTTCCTCCAGCAGATCAATCTGCCGATCCGGCAAACGATCAAGCCGAGCAGCCGACTCCAACAGCAGCGACGGCGGATTGCGAAAGTGACCCGACAGCACCGCCCGGAACGCTTCCCACGCCGCGTTGCGTACGCCTTCATTGTCTTCAACGTCCGGATTCAGGCGGGCGATCAGTCCCGCCAGGTGCGCCTGATCGGAACCCAGCGTCCCGACGGCCTTAGCCGCTAATTGACGAACGCGCGGATCGGCATGATTGAGATGGTCCAGCAGTGCGTCCAACTGATCCTTGGCTTCGACGACTTCGACGCCGCGAATGGCCTTGAGCAACAACTCCGGAGAGTCCGATCGCAGGTTGGCGACGAACTCTGGCTGAAACGCCGGGTCACCGAGCAGCGCCATCGCTCCCAACAGCGATTCCCGAAGGCGCAAGTCGTTCGCCGGCGCCTCGGCGAATCGCTTCCGCAAGGGTCCGATGGCCGATGCCACCTGCCCCTGACCGCCCAGCGACCCGAGAGCGTTGGCGGCTTCCCGTACACAACCCACAGGCGATGACGGATCGGTCAACTCGCTCACCAACGCCGGAATCGCGGTCGGGTTCTTCAGGCTACCCAACACCCGAAACGCCGTCTCCCGCGCCGAGGCGTCACGCTCCACGGCGAGCAGATCAAGCACCGCAGCCGCGTCGTCGGGGTTCTTGAGGTTCCCGACGATTTCCAACCCCGCGACCCGCACCGCCGCCGACGAATCCGCTAGGCACACTTTCACCGCCTCCCGAACACCGGCGCCGGGCGAGTCACCTTCCGCGATCCGCTCACGAACCACACCCAGCGCGAACAGGCGATACTCCTCCATCGCGTCAGACAACAAACGCTGCAACATTGTCTCGCGCTGACCTTGCGGCGTGAGCAGGTAGTTCATTCGCAACAACTCGTCGATGCGCGTCGCGACGAGTTGCCGCCGCGCGCCCGTTCGTCGCTCGTGCGCATCAAGCTCCGCCCGCAGCCCTCGACGGTGAAGCACCTCCAGATCCAACCGGTCGCGAAGCCAAACGTCCTCGCTCAGATGATCCTTGCGTGACCACCACGATCGCCACTGGCCAACGTCGTCCCCAAAATCATAACGCGATGCCTGACGCAACCCATCGAGCACCTTCGCGACCACCGCACGATTCTCTTGCCACGTCAACGTCACCAGCACCTTCACGACCTCGCGTCGATCCGTGCTCCGCGCCAGCGCCTCGACCGCCGCGACACGCGCCCCAATCGGTCGTGAGGCATCGGACGCGAGCGCCCCAAGTTGATCAGCTACCTTGATATCGCGGAACGCCGACAGAGCCGACACCGCCTTGTTCGACAACTCCGCCCGCTCATGCCCAAGAAGATCCAACAGAGGATCGACCAACCGGTCGTCAAGCTGTCCCGGCCGGTTCATCCCCACCGCGACGATGGCTTCGCAGATCGCTTCCGGCGCGCCGTCCAACGCGGCCAGCAGGTCAATCGCCACGTCGATACGCGACGGGAAATCCAGCTCAAGAAGACTCTCCGCCATCATGCGCCGGCTTTTCGATCCGGCGGGACTGTCTGTGATAACAACTCGATGTCGATCAAGTTCTTTCCGCTGCTCCTCGGTCAGCGGAGTGGCCGCCGCGTCCCCCCCGCCGCGCGCAGCCACCGTCTCCTGTCCGACGAGTAGTGGACTCGCCCAGACGAAAACTCCAGCCAGCAGCACACCAAATCGCTGTCGATTCACAGACGCACCGTAACCCAACTCCTCGATCATTCCTCAACGCGGACGCCGCTGAAGTCGTCGGCACCGGCACCCACCCACGTCCAACAGTTTTACCGACCGTATCACCCACACGCAATCGGCGCCGTCCGCCATTCCCAAACAACCCGACCCTCCGCGACCCAGTGGACCCCGCGAAGTGCGCCTGACCGCGGCGCCGATCCCGGATCTTGACCGCCATCCCCGCGGGCCTATGATCCGCTCCATGACCCGTGCGACCCGTTGCATCGCGCTGAGCCTCCTCGCCACCGCCGGTTGCCACCGGCCAACCTCGACGATTTCCCCCCCCCTCGTCCCAGTCGCCGCCTACTGCGAAGCCGGCTACGTCCGACTCTGGACCGCCGCCACCGATGTTCTGCGCCAACACGGCTTCAAGCTCGACCTCACCGACGCCGTCACAGGCCACATCACCACCCAACCCGTCGGCAGCCAGCATTTCTTCGAATTCTGGCGCGACGATGTCGCCACCCCCTTCGACGCCTGGGAAGCGACTCTCGCGAACGTGCGACGCAGCGCGACCGTCGACATCAACCGCGCAGCCCACACCGAGGGATGCCGAATCGTCGTCTCCGTCCACAAGCAACGGTTCTCGACACCGGAGCGCCAAGTCACTAACTCAGCCGCCGCCAACCACTTTCTCGGGACCGCACTCCCCGCATTCACAAGCGGGCGCAGAATCGCTCAGACCGACTCCCACTGGATCGATCTGGGCCGAGATCCTGCCATGGAGGACAGAATCCGAAACCAAATCCTCGAATCAGCCACACATTCAAATCCCCCGCCTATTCAGAGCCGCGCCCGTAAGGAAGCGGCCCCCCCCCGCGCCCGTGAGGAAGCGGACCCCCTCCCGGGACCGCCAGGAAGCGCTGCAGTTCCCCGCCCCTAAACCGCGCTCGCTTCAGGCTCCCACCTCCGTCGCCTCCCGGACCTGAAGAACGTCGCGAATTCCGAGCCACTGCACTAGAATAGTGCTCGCCCGCTTGGCGAATCCCGCCACGACGCGCAGGGTGCCTTCGGATGTTCGATCGAGTGACCTGTTTCGCGCTCAGCCTTCTCGCGTGCATAGCCGCCGCGGACGAAACGACGCGGCTCCCCGCGCATCAGATCGTCATCCAAGAGGCGGTTGGCGGGCTCCCCCCCGAAATCGCGCCGGTCTTCGCATCGAATATCGAGCAGCTTCAACGCTCTGTCACCGAACCGGCCGACAACTGGCCCAAGGTGAAGAACCTCCGGTATCGCAATCGGTGGCATAACGTCGACGCCGATCTGAATGCCGATCGAAACCACCCCGATACTCGGCAGGACGCAGCTCGAGCCTTCCCACGTGACAAGACGGCGGCCCAACATCTCTACCGAAAGGTCGGACGCCATCGCGGCGGGTTCCTTCCCTGGGCCGTCGCTGAGTGCTACCAAAACCTCGTCGATGCATTCGAAGCCAAGGACCACGACGCGATTCTCTCGTGGGCAGGCTATCTCGCGCATTTCGCCGCGGACGCCGCCGACCCGTTCCGCTGCTCAGTGGGAAGTGTTACCCAAGCGAGTGCCCCGCTGACCTTCGGGCACGACCGAAGCCCCCATCCACGCGCGCGCGACCACTCCGCAAGTCGACGATGGAGCGGCGGACTCGTCGCCCGGCGAGCTTGGGACTACGCTTCGCGCATCGAGCTGACTCCCGACCACCGCGAGCCTCCCATCGACCCGTTGCACGCCGCCTTCGCTGAGGTCCATGACGCCCTTGCGGTGCTCGACGCCATCACCGACGCCGACCGCGACATTATGAAACACCTCGGGATCGTCGACCGCGCGACGTTCAATGCGCATCGCGAGGATTATTACAGGGCGCTCCACGATCGCTGCGCAGATCTCGTCACCGCCCGCCTCCGCGCCGGCGCCAGGCTTGCAGCCAATCTCATCGGCGGCGCATGGCGAACCGCCGGACACCCGACCGCCACGGAAATACTCGCGCGCGCCGACACTGCTCGGGCGGAACGAGGCGCTCCCGGCGCCCTGACATTGGTGGGCAGCAAGGGTTCGGTCATATTCCACAAGCGGGATTGCCCCTTCACCGCCCGGATCGCCGTCGAGAACCTCGTCCGATTCACGTCCGCACGTGACGCCCGCACCCACGGGCGCCGCCCCTGCAAACACTGCCGCCCCGATTGACACCCTGTCCTGCCCCAGCAAAACCAACCCACCCACCCCGACCCGTCCCAAAGGACACGACCTCTGTAAAAATGGCCGATGGAAGATGCCCCCGTGGCGACGGGCACCTTCCATCGTTCCGTTCTTCGCCTTGCGAACAAGACGAGTGGCTTGTGCGATGCGACGATCGGCCGCCGTGGCGAGGGTCGATCCATGCACCGCGTCGGCACAAGAAACCTCATAAACGCGGACTACTTCTTCCGCTTGGCGGTTTTCTTCTTGGCCTTCTTTGCCTTTTTGGCGGTTTTCTTCTTGGCCTTCTTTGCCGTCTTCTTCTTGGCTACCTTCTTGGCGGTTTTCTTCTTGGCTACCTTCTTGGTCGTCTTCTTGGCAGCTTTCTTCTTTGTCTTCCGCTTGACTGTCTTCTTGGCAGTCTTCTTAGCCGCCTTCTTAGTGGCCTTTTTCTTCTTCGCTGCTTTACGTTTCTTTGCCATTGTGCATCACCTCCTTTCTTGTCGGGAATTGTTAACGGTCCCGATGGCCCTGTCAAAAGTTTTTTACGCAACCACCGCCGCGCCGAACGGATTTGCGCCACGCTACGATGCCGGCGCCAACTGCGTTGCGGCATCACGCGGCGCGCGTTGGTGATCCACAACACTGCCCCCGGCGCGTTCCGTTTGCCAGTGCCGGAACGTGGCACTCTCTCGCGAAGCGCCACTTCTCTGACGCGCTGTGGTGTCACCCTTGACGCATGTGCGGCGCGGAAACAAGCGTGACACACCGCGCCCTGTTCGTAATCATCACCCGAAGGCACGCGACCGCGAGACCCGTGGCGCTTCGCGCAAACCCTGAAAGAACGACGTCAAACGCGGGTTTTTGCCCCGATCGCTTTTTGCGCAACCACCGCCGCGCCAACCAAAGCGACCACCGGCACCACGATTCGCCGATACGATTCGCGCTTCAGCATCGCGGCATCGTACGCCGCGCGCGCGATACGACGAGACACACGCCGGCGTACGCGACACGCATCGACCACGCGCGCGCAGCCAACCAAACACCGCGAGGGGTCGGTGGCGCAACGAAGCGCGTTCAACAAAGACGCGCCGCGATCGCGCGACAACAGGCCCGTCGCGGGATCAAAAAAAAAATGAAAAAAAATCGAATTTGTGTTTGACGTGCGGGTGGCCGTGACTCGATTTGCAGGAATTTGCGCGACGCGAGCAGCCGGGTCCGAACGGTGGCCGGCGCCTTCGCGACCCATTTCCGCGCGCAAAAAAAGCGCCCGCGAACAAACGCGCGGGCGATTGGTTAATCTGCGCTTGCGTGACGCGATGGCGCGCTACGGTTGCGTGTTGTTCATCGACGCCCCCGCCCACGTTTGCGTCGCGGGC
>JAJDDS010000390.1 GCA_029260195.1 Phycisphaerae bacterium | reverse complement strand
TGTGTCGACGCATCCGTTCTGCTCCGGCACGACGCCGGGCGACGTGCGCCTCACGACGCGCTATGTCGAGGATTTCTTCTCCGCGGCGTTGTTCAGCACGCTGCACGAATCGGGGCACGGGATTTACGAGCAGGGGCTTGATCCGGACCACATGTTCACCCCGATGGGCATGGCGGTGTCGCTGGGGATTCACGAATCGCAGTCGCGTCTGTGGGAGAATATGGTCGGTCGTGGCAAGCCGTTCTGGGAGCACTTCTATCCAGAGTGTCAGGCGACGTTTTCGGCGAGCCTGAGCGACGTGCCGCTGGACGTGTTCGTGGGGGCGATTAACACGGTGTCTCCGTCGATGATCCGCGTCGAGGCTGATGAAGTCACGTATGGGCTGCACATCATACTGCGGTTCGAGCTGGAGCGCGAGATGATCGACGGGAAAGTGTCGGTGGATGACATTCCCGAGGCGTGGAACACGAGGATGCAGGAGTTGCTGGAGATCAGACCGCAAAACGACGTCGAGGGTTGCCTGCAGGACATCCACTGGTCATTGGGGATCTTCGGGTACTTCCCGACCTACGCGCTGGGGAATCTGTACGCGGCCCAATTCCACGCGGCGGCGCGGAAGGCGATCCCCGACCTGGACGACCAATTTCGTCGCGGCGATTTCGCGCCGCTGCGGGAGTGGTTGCGATTGAACATTTACCGGCATGGGCAGCGGTATCGGGCGACGGACCTAGTGCGCGAGGTGACGGGCGAGGCGTTAGCCACCGCACCATTCATGACCTATCTCCGCGAGAAGTTTCTACCGATATACGGGCTGTAGCACAGGGCGACCACCGGGCATCGCCGATCGGCGGATCAAGGGTCCGAGGTCAGGGAGACGGGGGTGGGTTTGATTCGGTGGACGGTGCTCATTTTGGCGTTCCTGGGGCACGCGGGTGCCGCGTTGTTGTACGCGCGATCGTCGGCCGACGCGGACGTCCGGGGGGCAATCTACTTCTCATCTAAGCTGGTGGTCAACGCGATTCCGTTACTGTGGCTGTGGCGTTTCGAGCGTCACCTACTGACACTCCCGAAGCCGACGTGGCGTGCGGCGGGGTGGGGGGCGTCGTTCGGACTGGTGATCGGCGCGGTGATCACGGGGGCTTACTTCTTGGGACTGGCGGGCGAAATCGACGCCGGCGTCATGCGCGGCAAGGTTTCCTCGTACGGCGTGGTGGATCACTTTTTCTGGTTCGCGCCGTTTCTGTGCATCGTGAACTCAGGGCTGGAGGAGTACTACTGGCGATGGTTTATGTACAAGGTGCTGCGGCGGCGGATGGGGATGTGGCCCGCGGCGGTGGTGTCAGCCTTGGGGTTCACGTTGCATCACGTCGTGGTGTTGTCGGCGTATTTCCCCGATGTCGGAGTCGCGGTACTGTTGAATGCGGGCGTGTTCGCGGGTGGCGTGATCTGGGCGGTCTTGTACGAGAAGTGCGGGAGCATCGTGGGGCCATGGGTGAGTCACATGCTGGCGGACGCAGCCATCATGGTGGCGGCGTACGATATACTGTTCTGTCGATGACGGTTAACGATCGGAATGGGGCGTTGCGGTGAATAAAGCGAAGGGTGTGATTCGGTGCATGTCAGTGCGTCCCGGAGACCGGCAACCGGTTGTCGAGCTATTCGAGGCACGAGCGCGCGAGGGCGCCGGCTTGGAGGGTGACGATCGGGCCAAGGGCAAACGTGGGCTCACGCTGATATCCGTGGAGCAGTGGTTCGACGTGATCGGGGAGTTGGAGACGGTCCTTCCGTGGCACGCGCGGCGGGCGAATCTGCTGGTTGAGGGGATCGATCTGCGCACGTCTGTGGGCGAGCGGCTTCGAATCGGGGAGGTCGAGGTGCGGATATGGAACGAGACGAAACCGTGCGCGGAAATGGAGGAGATTCACGTGGGGCTTCGGGGGGTGCTGGCGGTCGACATGCGTGGCGGTGTGCATGGCGAGATTCTCAACGACGGGGTGATTAAGGTGGGTGACGCGGTGCGGATGGTCTGAGTGGGATGGGAGGCGCAGAGCCTGTCTTGAGCAGTGGGAGGATCGAGGTCACGGAGCGCGGAAGAGGCCGGAGCGGGTTTGGGAGAGGTAGGGAAGCGCTCCCGACGTGAATTCGAGTTTCAAATCTTCCGCACCGCCGGGGTTCCTCAACGATATTTCGAGAACGACGCCGTCGCCGGCCGCCACGTTGCCCAGGGTGAGCGTCAGGTTGGTGTCCACAGTGTCGCCTGCGGTGTCGCCGATGATCTCGTCGAACAGGGGATTGACGGGATCGCGCTCGTCGTGGATGAGCACCTGGGTGACCTCGCCGAGCGACGCGGACACCTTGACGCCGACAGTGGTGACGCCGGGGGGCACGTAGGCGAACAGCTGAGGTTCGGGCTGAAGCAGGTGTGCGCGGAAGGTGTCCAGAAGCTGGTCCCCGACGACATCGAGGTAGGCTCCGGGATGGGAGGCGTCGTCGATGTGGTATCCGTGGACGAATGAGGGGCGCACGATCAGCGTATGCACGCCGGTCTGATCGGCGGTCGCGCGAATCTGACTGGGGCTTGTGGCTTCGGTGAAGGCACCTTCGTCGACGGAGCCGCCGTCCGGGGCGAGCAGGATCCACCATCCCGCGCCGGGATCGTTGTTCCCGAACTCACGAAGAACGACGTCGAGCGAGATGCTGTCGCCCGCGTTCGCGTGGAAGTAGTAGGCGGACTCGTCGCGGACGATGATGCCCACGGATGCGGGCGCCCCGTTCTCGAGCGGAACCAGCCCCGTTGGAAAGGCGTATGGGCTGGTGTCGACACAGGCGGGTACGAACGGGTCGCCATCGAACGGGCTGACGTGGTTGGGGTCCGCGTCGAACAGATCGAGCTCGGCGTTGGCGGTGGCGATGGCTTGCCGGTATTCGGAGACGGGGAAGCAGAGCAGCGGCTCGAGGGAACCGTAGTATTCGAGTCGCAGAATGAACGCGCCGTCGGCCAGAGTCGCCAGCGTGTAGTAGTGGTCGGCGAACGCGTCGGGAGGGACGACCTCCATCCAGAGTCCGGGGTACAGCAGGGCGTGGAGGCCGGCCGCCGCGATGGCCTGTCGGAACGCAGGGACGCCGCTGTTGTATCCATTGGCAAAGGTGGATTGCGTGAACTCGTGGTGGGGAGCCTCCTTGACGCCGAATCCCTGGCCGGCGCCGACATAGAATGGGCTTCGGTCGAAACGCACCAGGCTGGTGCCGCCAATCTTCATGCAGGGATTGACGGCGTGCATCGCCTGCCTCGCGGCGATGGCTCGGTCACGAATCTCGATGCGCTCGAATTCATCGTACGCGGGCGCCAGGGCGTGCGATTGCAAGTACTGCGCCCGCAGCGTGGGCGGCGGTACGGGATCGTCGATACCCCGCTGCTGGAAGAACCGTTGGAAACAACTCGTGCAGTGGCAGGCTGTGGTATAGTTGTGCAGTACGTCCGAGGCGTAGAGTTCTGGATCGAGCATGATACCGTCGATATACGGCGCGACATCGGGCATGTAGGCGGAGCTCGCTGGATCGGTCAGTTGTGCGAGCGCCACCCATCGCGCGGCGACGCCGTCGTTCCAAATCTGGTCGGACTGCGGGCACGGCGCATTCGCAAACGACACACCTTGGTTGGAGACGTAGAGTTCGTTCAGCGACAGCCAGCCGGATTCAACCGAACCGTACCAATTGAATACGACCCATATCGTGCCATCGACGTCCGCGACCGCGTCGGCCCAGCGCTGCAGCACCAGCCTGTCAGAACTCCCAACGGGGGCGCGGAGCGATCCGAGTTTAACGCCGAAATGACGAACTCCGTCCGCCGCCCACGCGTCAAACGTGCCGTCGTCGATTAGGTCGAGGTTCGAACTTCCGATGACCGCCCTGAAGGGTGTCGGGTCGCCGACGGAGATCGTGTACACGCCGGGGGCAGAGGTCGCCGCTCCGTCGGAGGCGACGAACGTCAGGGAATCGGTACCGCGGAATCCGGGTGCGGGCGTGTAGGTGACCGTGGCGGAGTCGGGCGAGTTTTGGGTGATGGCTCCGACCGCGCCGTCGCAGGGTTCCTTGCTGATCGAGAAGGTGAGTTCGTCACCCTCGTCGTCGTCAGCCGTCAGTGACAGCACGACGGACGCGCCGATTCCGGTTGCTGCGTCGCCATCGAACACGACGGGGGCGCCGGCGGGCGGAGGACCTCCGGGCAACAGGCCATCGTCGTTCGGATCGGCGTCGTCGTCCTGGCCGGAGTCGTCGTCCTGTGCGGCTTCGGGGTCGACGACGGCGATCAGCACATCGTCGGTGTCCGAATCGCCGGCCTGCGACACGGTCAGCTTGAAGACCAGCAACTCTCCAAATTCGCCGACATCCGGCGCGGTGAAGGTCGCAATGTCGGAAGCGCTTCCCTGTAGCGGCACGGACGCGCCGAACTGCTGTGTCCACAGGTGGAAAAGCGGTCCGACGCCGGATCCAGAACTGGACCGGCCGTCGAGTGTCACGGTCTGTCCTTCAAAAACCGTTTGATCGGGACCGGCGAGAGCCGTCACCGGTCCGGTCGCGCCGGCGACGTCTCGGACGCGCACGACCACCTCGTCTACGTCGGCGGCTGCCTCCTCGTCGACGACGGTCAGTCTGAACCGCACATCGCTGGTCACCGGAACTTGCGGAGCGACGAAGCTGGCGAGGACTCCGTTCGCAGACGCTAGGGGTGCGCCGACACCGCCGACCTGGGCCCACTGATACGTCAACGCACCGCCCTCCGCGTCGAAGCTGCCCCGTCCGTCGAGCACGACGGTGTCCCCCTCGTCCACCTGCACCTCCGGTCCGGCGTCGGCGGTGGGCGCGGTGTTCGACAGCGACGCAGCCCCGACGAGCGCGTTGATCGAGGCGGACAACTCCGCGGTCTCGTCGCCGCAGGTTTGGGCGACGTCGATGACGGCGCCGCCGGGTGCGAGGACCGTGTAGACCGTCGAACACCCCATCGGCGGCTCGAAACGCCCGGCTTCGGCGGGTGAGACCGTCCAATCGCACACGCAGAACGGCTGACTGGTGGGGTCGACGAGGGCGACCTGCCCGGGGAGCGCGAAAATGATGAGATCGCCCACGGCGAGGTCGGCGAGGTCGACGGGTTGGCCGAGCGGTGACCGGGCGAAGTCAGGCAGCCCGCCCGATTGGCCGGTCGATGAAGCGTCCGAGCCGTTTCCCGCATCGGGCTCGGTGGATGGAATCATGCAACCGGCGTGGAGGGCTGGCAGAAAGAACGCGGCGATCGCGACGTGGCGAAACGCGACGGGCATAGTTCGCATCGAGACCCCTTTGATGACGGTTGTGACAACTCCTCTGGGTTCGCCGCTCGTCGTTCGCTCGACGCCCTTCCGGCGCCCCGCTTGTGGACGCCCCACAGTGGACTCTAACATCTGCGGACCGGGCGACAAGACGGCCTCGCCCGCACGGCTCGCACCCCCGCGAGTTGGACCGGTCGAGACTCGACCCGACTTGCTCTAACATCATTCCATATAGAACGTTATGGATTGCCTCAGAAAAATCGCTGGCATTGTTGGTAAACAAGTGTTAATAATGTCGCGTCGATAGTATTTGGCCGGTTGTTGCATCAGGGAGGTGGCTTCATGCTCAAGCGATTCAGGAAGGCGTTCTTGGCTTTGGCGATCGGCGCGATGCCGATGGGCCTCAACATCAACTGTGACCTTCCCGGCGGCATCTTCGTTCTGGATGGCGTTGAGCCGTACGACGACGACTACCTCGACATCACGGTGGACGTCTTCGAGGACGACATCGCCGTTGACGGGTTCGTCGAATTCGGCGTCGAGTTCTAGCCGTCAGGGCTTCGTCAGCGCGCCAGATTTCGGAGTATCTCGCAACCGCGTTTGAGACGTTCGTCGGGGACGGCGTAGCTGACGCGGAAGTGCGTGTCGCGATCGCTGAAGGCGGTTCCCGGGACGGCTAGGACGTTGTTGCGCACAGCCTCTTCAACGAATGCGGTGCCTGACGCGTACCCGGGAGGGGCTTTACAGAACACGAAGAATCCCCCGGCGGGTTTTGCGAAGTCGAAGACGCCGTCGAGTTCGGACACCGCGACATCGCGTTTTCGGCGGTAATCGTCCACGTGCTTGGAGACGTCGGTATCCATGGCGACGATCATGGCTTCCTGGGCCATGTGCGGAGCGCAGACGAAGGTGAACTGCTGCATCTTCGCCATTTCGCGGATGACGGACGACGGGCCCGCGGCGAATCCCATGCGCCAACCGGTCACGGCGTAACTCTTTCCGAATCCGCCGAGCAGTAGTGTGCGCTCCGGGGCGAACGAGACGGGGCTGGCGGATTTTCCGTCGTAGCTGAGCTTCTCGTAGATTTCGTCGCTGACGAGGAGTAGGTCGTGCCGTCGGGCGAGTTCCGCCATTCCGCGCATTTCGTCTTCGGTGTGGACGACACCGGTGGGATTGGCGGGCGAGTTGA
>JAJDDS010000389.1 GCA_029260195.1 Phycisphaerae bacterium | reverse complement strand
ATGTCTACATCCCCGTCTCCGTCAAAATCGAACGTTGAAAGGCAGTCTTCGACCGTCACGGGGCCTGTCGGACCGGGCGGTGCGTTGGGACCAGCCATGCAATCGTCGAACTGGGCGAAATCGGGCAGGTCCACCGCGCCGCTTCCGTCGTAGTCGCCGTGATCGCTGGCGCCGGACCACGTATACGCGTCAACCTGCGTCAGATCATTCGTGGCTTCGTGGCCCGCCGCGAGGATTCGGTCCATCGAGTTGTCCAGGTACTGACGGAAGATGCTGCTCGGATCATCGGGATCAGCCGCCAACCACGAAGAAAAACCGTTCTCGATGTAGGCCGGCACCATGATGTTTGTGACCGCCCACAGGTCGGCTGCGACCACGTCCACGCTCGCCACCAACTCGTCTCGACGCGTCGCGTTGGCGTAGCTGCATGACGGGCCGTATCCCGGACGTGCGAGAATCCAGACGGCGTCCAGGATGTTCAGATCGGCCATTCCGATCTCTCCCAGCATCGCACCGAGAATCCCATAGCGGATCGCCGAGTGCGAGTTCGTGCTGAGCGCGCCGGTCACCGTGCCCATGTGGTGTTTCACGCATGCCGTGATGCCGTAGATGCTGTGGGATTTGAATACCGGCAGGTTGATGAACGTGAGACGCTCGTTGTCGTATGTCTCGCTCACCGGATCCCAGACGCCGTCACGCAGGCTGACGTACGTGCCGGAGGCGCTTCGAAACTTCGGGTATGAAACTCGCCCCTGGACCAAGGCATCGTAATCGTAGCGCACGTAGCCGTCGTTCATGTCGCCGGCGGAATACTCATCGACCAGCACCGAGCGAATCATGGTCCACACGGATTCACTGACGTCGTAGCCTGCGGCTTGGAAATCGGCGACGACATCATACGGCGATTGACCGTGGTCCTGCGCGTTGTTGTCGGGCCGATCGAACGTGCTCAGTGGGACGAACTGCGTGTTCTCTCCGACGATGACCTCTCCCGTGAACGTGTCGGGATGGTCGACGATGCGCCGAATGAGCCCGCGAAGAACATCGGTGTTCGTCCCGCCGCGCTCGGACCACTGGTAGTTGATCTTGATGACGACGACATCGTCGGCGGCGATGATCCCGTCAGGTCCGCCCACCGGTGAAGGATTCGATGACTTGTAAAACTTGAGACCGTTCTGCCCCATGAGCGTGATGAGATTGTCCAACCCGACGAAGTTGTCGTCGATCGGGTCCTGGCGGCAGTTGGCGACGTGGAACACGTCGGCCCGATAGCCGACGGGAGGATCAAGCCCGGGACCTTGATACTCGGCGGCCCAGGACATGTAGCTCCACGCGCCGAGCGCAACAACCAGCCCCGCCGCCGCGAACGCAACGCCGAGCGGGGTACGCAATCCCCGGGCTACCTGACGCCGGGCCGCGAGAACGGTCGAAACGACCGGCGCGCCAAACGCCAGCATCGCCGCCGAAATCGCAGCCCGTTGGCATGGGTAGGCGAACCGACTCGGCTTGGTGCCGCTGCGCAGGATGAGCCAAATCAGAGCGAGCACCCCCGCGACGAGGGAGTTCGTCAGAATCCAACGGGCCATGAAACCTCGGTGAGGACGGGAAGAACACGCGTGCTTGCTCGTGCGCTGCGCCTCGGCGCACCGGTGATTGTGGTGTCTCATGATGCCAACTCCGTAGGGGCTCGTTGCAGCGGGTCGCCAAAACCCATGCCGCGTCTCGCAAACGCGAGGCGCACCAGCGTTCTATTCAGTAAGTTAACAGAATGCACGCCGCCGCATCAAGATGTACCCCAGCGGGGAACACGGATATCTCGCCGGCCCGGTAAGGTCCACGGAGTCGTTTCGATCGTTCCGCGTTGGTTGGTGGCATCGAACCGTCTTCATCCGTCCCTACGGGACTCCTGCCTGGTCGCACATCTACGAACTCCCAGCGATAAATCGCTGGGCTACTGTCGTATGGTCCTTACGGGACCGTTTTGGACGCGGGGGCGTGCGGGAGGGCGGATGCACCTCCGAACCCACTGTCGTATGGTCCCTACGGGGCCGTTTTGGACGTTTCTTGAGCCCAAGGCGTGATGGAAAAATAGGCTTGTGTCGAGGTGCGAACGACGCCGCCCAGCCCCGTAGGGGCGACCGGTAATAGCCCGGCGATTTATCGCCGGGTCAACGGAACGCACGACGAAGGTCAAGTCCCGTAGGGACGGCTGACCTTCGGCTAACCGAACATGAATCGCTCATCGTACTCGATCCCGTGCTTGTCCAGAAACTCACGGCATTCCTGTTCGAACGAGCGTGCATGGTGGTGGCGCTCCTGATTCGTGATGTACTCGATCGCTGCGTTCAGCCCCGTCACGCCAATGCTGAACGCCCCGTAGCCTTCTTGCCATGCGAAATCCTTGTGCCTTGGAAACGTCTCGTGAATCCACTTGGATGACCCGCCCTTGATAAGCTGCGCAGCCTTCGCAACAGGCATGGTCGATGGAAGCGAAAGAAGAACGTGGACGTGATCGTCCGTGGCCCCGGTCGCCAGCGCCTTGATTCCGTTCTCCTTGGCGATGCCTCCGATGTAGCGGCAGAGGCGATCGCGGACGAGCGCCGAGATAGTCTTGCGCCGCCCCTTTGTGCTGAAGACGTAGTGAACGAGAACGCTCGTGTAGGTGTGCGGCATCAACCTAATCTCGATAACCGACGAATCATCGCGACGGACCTGCGAACCACCGCGCTCCCGCGCGTTGCCACGGGACCAGGTGACGAGCCTGACCGACCAGGTCAACGTGGGAGCTGCGAACCACCGCGTTTCCGCGCGGCGCCACAGGTAATAGCGTACACTGGAATGGACTGCGTGGCATCGCTCGCGCTCAACCAGCCTTCATTCCCGACGCACGTTGGCCTCAAGAATCGTCCAAAACGGTCCCGTAGGGACCGTATGACAATAGCCCAGCGATTCATCGCTGGGATTTCGTGGACGTGCGACCGGACGAGAGTCCCGTAGGGACGGCTGACCTGCGGCGACGCGAAGCGTTGCATCCCGGCACGCATTGCTACGGGAAATATCGTACCCTAGAATAGACACCGTGCCACGCACTGGAACGCGGCTGCCGCCGGAACCCTCCACGGCGCCACTGAAAGACAAAACCACATGAACGCCGAAGCTCCAACGGATCAAGACGCGCTGAAGGCGCTCGAACAATTCGTCGTGGATAACGAAGAGCTGATGGAGTTGGAGCAGCGCATCGGGAGGTTTAACATCTTCGACGCCCTGGGCGTCGCCCGCGTTGAAATCCGGCATTCCAATTTCCTCGCGTGGCTCCTCGATCCCGGCGAGTCCCACGGGCAAGGTGCGCTGTTCTTGCGGGCTGTCCTGATGGACCTGTTGCGCCAAGCCCCCGTCAAGGATCGCCCCTTCAGCCCGGTTCAACTCGACGGGCGCGACATGCGTAACGTTGAGGTGCGGCGCGAGTGGCGGAACATCGACTTGCTGATCACATGCCAAGATCCCCGATTCGTGGTCGCCGTCGAGAACAAGATCGACAGCGGCGAGCACGGCAAGCAGCTCTGTCGGTACAAGAAAACTGTTATCGAGGAGTTTCCGGACACCGGCAGGTTGTTCGTATTCCTCACGAAAGATGGCAGCGAGCCGTCCTGCGAACAGTGGATGCCCTATAGTTACGCCGACATTCACGGCGTGCTCGACCGCTGTCGCACGACGAACATAACATCGATCGGGAAGGACGTAGCCGCCTTTCTGGACCACTATCTTCGCCTCATCGGGAGCCGATTCATGGACGATCCCCAAATCGCGGACCTCTGCCAGAGAATCTATCAGAATCACAGGCAGGCGCTGGACCTGATATTCGAGAACTGCGTCACCAGCGGGTCACCGCTTGTGCGCGTTGTGACGGATATGCTCAAGAACGACGGCAATCGCTGGCACGTCTTCAACTCGACATCCCGACGCGTGGATTTTGTTCCCGCTGACTGGCTTCAGTGGCTTCCACCATTGGGAACTCGGCCGCGCAAGGATCCAAAGCTCTGGTTCCACTGGTCCTTCGATTTCTTCCAGGATAAGCAGCAACTCCGGCTTTTTGGTATCGTGTCTCCTTGCAGCGACACCGAGCTGCGCCGCAATACTATCGAAGCGCTTCGGGAGATGGGAATCGGCAAGTCCGACAAGAAGAAGCCCGAGAAGAAGATCACCGACAGATGGACGACCGTCTACAACAAAGTGGTCATGCGGTGGAATGAGGAAGATGAACCGACCCCGGACGCGATCGAAGCTGCGGTCCGAAAGTCACTTGATCTGCTCACGCCAAAATTGAAGGATATCCCCGGCGTCTTGCAGCCGATCCTCGCGAGAGCGGAAGGGACATAGCGTCTCCGCGTGCGCCGGGTGCCATGGCCAAGCGTAGCGCGGCCATGCCGACGCCCGGGCCACCAGCCGATGCCCGCGCCTTCGGCTTGAGCATGGCACCCGGCGCCAAGCCGGTCCACCCGCGCGTGTCGCACCGTTCAATAGATCGGAAACTGCTCGCACATCGCGAGGACTCCCCCACGGACCCGGCCGATCACCGCCGCGTCACCTCGGGAGCGCAACACCTCATCGATCCACCCCGCGATGGTCTTCATCTCGCCCGTGTTCAAACCCCGCGTGGTCAGCGCCGGCGTCCCCAACCGCAGACCGCTCGTTTCCGTCGGCTTCCGTTCGTCGAACGGTATCATGTTCTTGTTCACCACCACGTTGGCCTGCTCCAGCCACATCTCCGCCGCCTGCCCCGTGACGTCGGGGTAGTTCGGCCGCAGGTCCAGCAGCAGCAAGTGGTTGTCCGTCCCACCCGAGACGATCCGGTTACCGGCTGACGTCAGGTGCTCCGCCAACGCCTTCGCATTGTCGAGAATCCGCTGCTGATACGCGGTGAACTCCGGCTTGAGCGCCTCGCCGAACGCGACAGCCTTCCCCAGAATGACGTGCATCAAAGGTCCGCCCTGCGTCCCCGGGAACACCCGGGAGTTGATCTTCTTACCCCACTCCTCCTTGCACATAATCATCCCGCCCCGAGGCCCGCGCAGCGTCTTGTGCGTCGTCGTCGTCACAAACGCAGCCGTCGGCACGGGACTCGGATGCAGCCCCGTGGCCACCAACCCGGCAATGTGGGCGATGTCCGCCATGTGTGACGCGCCCACATCGTCCGCGATTTCCGAAAACGTGTCGAAATCCAGCGTCCGCGAATACGCGCTCGCCCCCGAGATAATCAGCGACGGCTTGTGTTCCTTGGCCAATCGCCGAATCTCCGCGAAGTCAACCTGCTCGGTCTTCGCGTCCACACCGTACGACACGATGTTGAACAGCAAGCCGCTCATGTTCACTTTCAATCCGTGCGACAAGTGCCCACCGTGCGCCAGATCGAGTGACAGAATAGTGTCACCCGGCTTCAACGCCGCCAAGTACACAGCCGCATTGGCCTGACTTCCCGAGTGCGCCTGAACGTTGACGCAATCGCACTTGAACAACTCCTTCGCCCGATCCCGCGCCAAGTTCTCAGCCGCATCCATATTCTGGCAGCCGCCGTAATACCGCCGCCCCGGATACCCTTCCGCGTACTTATTCGTAAACACCGAACCCGCCGCTTCCAGCACGGCCGGCGACACGTGGTTCTCCGAGGCGATCAACTCGAGCGTGTTCTGCTGCCGATCCGTCTCCGCACGGACGATCTCCCAGGCGCTCGCATCCTGCCGCGCAATCGCGGACTCTTGGGTCGAACTCACAGCCGTCGTCATCAAACCAGCCTCTCCAATGTAGCGCCACCCCTCGTGCGTGGCGCATCCGGACACTTACGCTTCCGCGTCCCCGTTAAGCAGATCCTTCGCGATCACGTACCGTTGAATCTCACTCGTCCCCTCGTAGATCGTCGTCACCCGCGCGTCGCGGTAGAGCTGTTCCACGCGACACTCCTTCACATACCCCGACCCGCCATGCACCTGTACCGCGCGGTACGCGATACGATTCGCCGCCTCACTGGCGAACAGCTTCGCCATGGACGACGCCCGCGTGCTCTTCAGTCCAGCATCGACCAGGCCAGCCGCCCGATCAATCAGCAGGCGCGACGTTTCCAACTCGACCGCACTATCCGCAATCATGTTCTGAATGGCTTGGAACTTCCCGATGATCTTACCGAACTGCGACCGCTCCCGCGCGTAGGACACCATCTCGTCGAAACACGCCTCCCCGATCCCGGTCGCCTGCGCCGCGATGCCGATCCGACCCTCGTCCAGCGCCCCCAGACACACCTTGATCCCCTCGCCTTCCTCCCCCAACAGATGGTCATCCGGCACGAACACGTCATTCAAATGCAGCACCACCGTCTCGCTGCCACGAATGCCCATTTTACCATGAATCTGATCCCGTCCCACACCGGGGTCATTCCCATCGACGATCACCGCCGACAATCCCCGACTGCCGGAGTGGGTCGGATCGGTACGCACCAGCACCAGAAACCACCGACCGTGAAGCCCGTTCGATATCCACATCTTACTGCCGTTGACCCGGTATCCGCCCTCGACCTTCTCCGCCCGCGTCTGCGAGGCTGCGGGATCGCTCCCCGCGTCAGCCTCACTGATCGCGAACGCCAGGAGCGAGTCTGCCGACGCGCACTCCCCAAGCCAACGCGACTTCCAAACATCGGTCGCGAACCGAGCGAATATCTTCGTCGTCATCGAGTGGACCGACATCATCACCGCCATCGACGGCGAC
>JAJDDS010000388.1 GCA_029260195.1 Phycisphaerae bacterium | reverse complement strand
CGCGGGCGTCTCGAACCGAGCGAATTGCGAACCGGAAAACACTCATTCCGCAGACATTCGCGGCTGTTGGTGACAATCGTACGCGCCGATTGTCTGCTCGACACGCTCGTTTCCGCCCGGACAGAGTTTTCAGGAACGACAACGGTGGCATTACGTTGGCGCTCGGGGGAAACAGACACTGAGTTGACACCCCGGCCACCCGCCAGGCGGCCGATTCTAAGCCTCCAGGTCACACCCAGCCCCCCCCCGAATCATGGGTCGGGAGCGTAATGGTGGGCACGGACGCGTCAAATCGCAAGTGCTTATTCTCACAAGGGAGACGTTGTTTATGGGACGGACAACGTCCGACGCAACCCAAACGGCGCAGAGAGTTGACTCGGGACGCACGATGATGTACAATATAGTGTACAACTTCCCGTGGAGAAGATCATGGCACGCAGTACGGACATTACCAGCTTCACCGACCACCGACGGCACCTCCGGGACCACCTTCGACAGGTTCAGGAAACCGGCCGGCCGCTGTATGTCACGACCAACGGCGAGACGAACGCCGTAGTCCTGAGCCCACAAGCGTACGATGCCCTAGCCGACAAGGCGGAGCTGGCGGAGAGTCTAGCGATGCTCGATCGAAGCATGGAGGACATCCGAGCGGATCGCACGCGGCTGGCGAAGCCGGCGCTCAAGAAGATCGCCGATGAGCTTGGCCTGAACCTGGATCGATGACAAGTTTCTCGGTCGAACTGACCGACGCAGCCATGGCTGCGATCGCAACACAGGCGCAGTACATAGCGACCGAAGATCAGGCACCCTTGAACGCGGAGCGCTGGCTCGCGCGGATCTGGGATGCTGTAGATTCCCTTGAACAATCGCCTCGGCGAGCCGCCAAGGCCGAGGAGGATGCGTACGTCGAGTACGAAGTGCGAAGACTCGTCATCGACAGCCACCTTCTGCTGTACACAATCGACGATGATCGCCGGAAGGTCTGGATCATCGGTCTCCGTCATGGCCACCGCCTTCCTCGTCCAGGCGACTTGCCGACTGACCCGAATTCACTCGGCCCTTTCGCTGACGATTGACGCGAGCACGCCCCGAAGGCGCAACCTCGCGTGCTCCTGTCCTGCCCCTCCCGGAAACTCCGTACGCCCGGTCATCAACGGACTTGCGATTTGACGCCTCCTGCGCATCGGCTATCGTCGCCGAGCGATTGTCGACGTTCTCGGAGGCGGTGAGATGGGCTTGAGGCGTATCGTGTTGCTGTTCATCCGAGGGATCCTGCGTGACCGAGCGGAACTGGCCGCCGAGAATCTCGCTCTGCGCCAACAATTGGCGGTCCTGAGCGAGAAGAAGAGACGGCCGAGGCTACGGAACCGCGATCGCATCTTCTGGGCTTGGCTGTCGCGTTTCTGGTCGAATTGGCGTTCCGTCCTCGTCATCGTCCAACCGGAAACGGTCGTCCGCTGTAAGCGCTCGACCAACGACAGGTGGCCGCATCCTCCGGGTGGGCGGTGCGTCTATGCGACGGGTTGGGCGTGGTGGTGATTCTGGGTAGCAGGGCGATGTTTCAAAGCGCTACCGTGACGCTGCACCGGCGCTACGGTGGCATCACGTTGGCGCTCGGGGGACACAGACACTGAGTTGACACCCCGGCCAACCGCTCGGTGGCCCGAAAGGTACACCGTTTTTCCTCCATCCTGATGCCAGAACCCTCCAAATCACAGGTCGGGTGCGTTACGATGGGCTCGGACTCGTCAAACCGTTAGTCCTTATCTGACAGGGGCGACGGAGTTTTTGGGAGGGACACCGCGACGCGTCAGATAGTTGCCCGAAACCTACGCCACGTCTCCCCCCTCCTCGATCCCAGAACTCTCCAAACCACAGGTTCGGAGCGTAATCTCGCACGGGCGTGTCGAATCGTAAGTCCATATTCGACCAGGGCGACGGAGGTCTCGGAACGGACAGGCCCTAGGCCACATTCCAGGGTTCTTGACAAAATGTGGGTCACGGCGTAGAATGAAATGAGTACTGGACAATAGGCAAGAGGATACATCATGAGTCGCATTTCGATCGACGTGACGCCGCAAGAACACCAGAGGCTCAAAGCCATTGCCGCTTTGCAGGGAAAGTCCATTAAAGAGCTCGTGCTGTCTAGCACACTTGGGAGCCAACGCGACCCAACCGTAGCGCGAGACCTGGCCGAACTCGAATCGGCTCTAGATGGGCGCATCGAGGAAGCACAAACGAACGGCACGAGCACTCGCACCGTGGAAGAGGTATTCCAACAGGCTCGTGAAGAAGCAGGTCCAAAACTGGATGCCTGAGTACGAACTCACACCTGCGGCCGACCGCGACCTGTTGGAAATCGCTCGCTATACGATCAACACCTGGGGGTTCGAACAGGCTGATCGCTACGAGGCTGAACTCAAAGCGCATTTCAAGGCCATTGGCAAGGGTCAGGCCCGCGCAAGATCGTTTCTTGAGCACCGCCCTGAACTACTCTTCTGTCGTTGCGAACACCATTACGCCTTTTTTCTTCAGCGGGAAAACGCGTGCCCGCTCATCCTTGCCGTATTCCATAAGAACATGGATTTGATGGCGCGGCTGCGGGATAGGCTTGAACTTGAAGGCGATGAATGAACTATGCGGGAGTCTGCGGAGTTTCCTCCGAGATATAACCAGATGTTGACGGGGCGGCAAAAAGTCGGGCGGTTTTTGGTTGCTAGTCGCGTGTCGGGCGCTACCTTGGGGGCATGCTAACGGTACGTGATCATGTGAGCGGCGATTTGTTTGATCCTTGGGATCATTTGGGTCCTCAGCGTCGTCGGCTGCTCGAACGGAGTTGGGCCGGCGTGTTTCGGGAGTACTTGTTGCGCCACCTCCCCGTCGGCGAATTGGCGAAGCACTTTCGCGATGACATCGGACGACCGAGCAAAGAACTATACGCGGCGATCGGTGCGTTGATTCTTCAACAACTTCACGACTTGACTGACAAACAAACCGTCGAAGCGGTCGCGCTCAGTATCGCTTGGCACTATGCCCTGGACATTCGCAACGAATCCGACGCGTATCTCTGTGAACGAACGCTGAGGAACTACCGACGGTACCTGATCAAATCGGGACTTGAGCAGGCGCTCTTTCGCACCCTGACCGATCGGCTGATCAACCCGGTCGGCGTCAACACTGATTGCCAGCGGCTGGATTCCACAGCCATTCGGTCGGCGATTCGCGGGCTGACCCGCCTGGGGATCTTCGTGGAGGCAACCAGCAAGTTCTTGCGGGAGTTGAAGCGCACGTTTGGTGAGCTGCATGATCAGGTCGATCCGGAACTAAACCGCCGTTATGTGGACCGCCAAGGGGATGGGTGCTTCGCGAACACCAAGCCCAGCGAGTCCAAGCGTCGCTTGCCCGAAGCAGCCAAAGATGTCCACGAGCTCATCGAGCAGTTCCGTTCGACCAAAGCCCACGAATTACCGAGCTTTCAGTTGTTGGTGCGGATCTTCGATGAGCAGTGCGAAGTCGTTGAATCTGAGCCAACGTAACGCCGCCGCCCGGCTTTTTGCCGCCCCGTCAGGATTTGACCATATCTCCTGACAAGGGCGACGGAGTTTCCAGGAGAAACAGGAGTCATTTGGTGAAGACGAGCTGAATGGCGGCGAAGTCGAACCAGTCGACATCGCCGTCGGCGTCTGAGTCAAACGCCTCGCAACCCGAGCCAATCGGTCCGCCGTCCGGTCCGGTGCAGCACGCCAGCCACTGCTCGAAGTCGAACAGGTCCACCACGTGATCGCAGTCGTAGTCGCCGATGCCGAAATCGTACGCGCCCATGTCGACGTGATCACAAAGGACGCGAGCGTGGCCTTCAAGATCGGTCTCGCCGGGGTCCGGCACGAAATCCGGATCGCCCGCATCGATGCACGGCGAGTCGGCCGTCAGGCGGAAGTCGCCGTTGTCAGCGTCTACAAAGTGCGGGTCAGCGTTGATGTTTCCCTCACCGGCGAAGCCACCTGAAATGTCGCTGTATGTCGTGACGGTCGTCGAGCTTCCATCATCAAAAACCTCATCCGGGCTATTGCCCCACAGGACGCAGTTGGTCACCGTCGGGCTGCTGCTAAGGGTATTGAGCATTCCGCCGCCGCCGACGGCGGAGTTCCCGCTGAACGTGCAGTTGGTCACCGTCGGACTGCCGCCGGTGTTTGACATCCCGCCGCCACCGTCAGAAGTGTTCCCGCTGAACGTGCAGTTGGTCACCGTCGGGCTACTCTCGAAGTTGTACATCCCGCCGCCGGCGGCGACGCTGGCGGAGTTCCCATTGAACGTGCAGTTGGTCACCGTCGGGCTGCTGCTAAGTGTATTGACCATCCCCCCGCCGAAGAGGGCGGAGTTCCCGCTGAACGTGCAGTTGGTCACCGCCGGGCTGCTGCTGCCGAGGTTGGTCATCCCTCCGCCGAGGAGGGCGGCTGAGTTCCCATTGAACGTGCAGTTGGTCACCGTCGGGCTGCTGCCGGCGTTGAACATCCCGCCGCCGTTGGACGCGTCGCCGCCGGTGACGGTGAAGCCGTCGAGGATGGTGTCGAGCCCCTCACCACTGATGCACTTGACGACACTGTCATTGAGGCCAGCCCCGGTGATGGTTGTCACGCCCGCCCCGCCGGAGCTGCGCACGGTGATGGCCTTGCCTAGAAAGTTGATGTTCTCGTCATAGCTTCCCGGCGCGACGAGGCATTCATCGACGCCGCTGACCGCAAAGCTGATGCACTCCTGAATGGTGGTGAAGTCGCCCGGAATGCCAAACGTCTCTCCAGCCGCCATGCCGCCATGCGAGATAAAAAACACGAACGGCAATACCGACGCCCTGTATCGTGTAGCGAACATCGCCTTTCCAATCAGATTCAGCCGAGCCCTCGCCTCGCCGGATCCAACGGCGAGCCCGCAATCACGTTGAGTGTACCAACATCGCCCGTGCTGTGTCAAGGCAGGTTGTCCCTATTGTGCATGCGGAATACTCCATCCGAAGAGAAACGTGCGTGTCGAGTCGAGAATCGGCGCGTCCGATCGTCACGAACAGCGGCGATTGTTGGGGGGATGAGGGTGTCTTGGCGCGATAATCGCGACATTCGAGAAGCGCGCGCATACTCCATCCTCGGAAGGCCGATGCGGCCGACCCGTTCGGAGAGATCAAGCCGCGCGGCGATAGCGATGATGCAACCCGCCGACTTGGGGAATCGCGATCACCGTTCCTTCCGATTGATGCTCGACTCGACGCGGCACGGGTGCATTACATTCCAGCGAAAGATGAGCGCGCGATTCGTGATAGTATACGAAGTAGCTCGTGAGTATTCGTCGCAGATGGGTTTCGTTGAGTACGATGACATGGTCGAGACACTCGCGGCGGATAGTACCGTTCAGGCGTTCAACGTACGGATTTTGCCACGGAGATCGCGGAGCCGTAACGACTTCCTCGATCGGCGGCGGGTGATTGGAAGTGCACGCGCTCATGACCCATGGGACCAGAGACGACCTGCATTGGGCCGGTTTCGTCGGTTCGCCATGCCCCGACCGTGATACGATGCATTCCGGTTCGACCTGTCGGAAACAGGGCAGCATGCCAGTCGAAAAG
>JAJDDS010000387.1 GCA_029260195.1 Phycisphaerae bacterium | reverse complement strand
GCCTACGCTCCACCTCACGCCTCCACCTCACGCCACAAAAAACGCTCAACCGCTCGCGCAAACGGGGGTTCGTGCGAGAGAATCAACGTTGGGAGGCAATGGCATGAGTATCATACTGAGGCAGACAAATGTGGCGGCGGGGTGCGGGGCTGTCGCGGGGTGCGCGCCGGACGCGCTGGCGCTGGCACCGCAGTCGCTCGAGGCGACGGCGGGTGGCACGGCGGGGGTTTCGGAACTGACGGTGACAGTGGCGGCGGGCAGCATCGCGTCGGCGGTGATGTTTCAATCCGCATCGGGGGAGCCGGGGTCTCGGAATTGGAGCGCCGGTGACTGGGTCTTGCGGATGCGTGTGACGACGGCGAACTCGCGGCTGCGGTTGGCGAGTGCGCACATCTGTCGGTTCAGCGCCGCCTGCGGAAGTCTGGGAACGGTTGGCAGTCTGACCGGCCAGAACATTTCTCTGGGGACGATCGGCGTCAAGACGATGACGGTGAGCGGGGTCCCGCAAGCGGCGGGCGCGTCGGACGTGGCTTACATCGTGTTGGGGATTAAGAACTTCGATGGCGCGGTGAACCGCAGTTTCGGGTTCGTGCCGGATCAGGAGATTGACACGCCGCTGACGACGGGTGTGGCAGTTCGCAGACGGCGAATGGAGAGTTACTGATGCAAGGACTGTTGCTACGGAAGTATGGCGCGCAGGCGGTGCTCGATTTTCCGCTGTTCGAGCCGGACGGGGTGGATTTCACGACGAACGCGACGTTCGCGTCGGGCGATTTGAAGGTCATGAAGGACGAGGGGGCTGAGGTGAACGCGACCAATCTCCCGGTGGATGAGGGGATGGGGTATTCGCTGACGGTGACGGCGACGGAGATGCAAGCGGCGCGGATCGTGTTGTATGTGGTCGATCAGACGAATCCGAAGGCGTGGCTGGATCGGGCGCTGGTGATCGAGACGTACGGGCATGCGAGCGCGATGCACGCGTTTGATTTGAGCGCGGCGACGCCGAGTGTGGATCTGAGTTCGCAGGCGCAGCAGGATGTGGCGGACGCGGTGCTGGACGAAGCCACATCAGCGCATCAGACGGCTGGTACGGTTGGGGCGGAGGTGCACCTTGCGAAGGCGATGCTGGCGAACAAGCGAATTCATACGATCTCGACGGGTGTGGATGTGATCAAGGACGATGACGGGCTGAGTACGCTGCGTACGATGACGCCGACGGACGGCGGATCGGACACGATTAATGTTGAGCCGAGTTAAGACTCATCCCGTCGCTCGAAGGGCACTGGCGGACAAGCCGCCAGTGGCACCCTGTCGACATGGCGGGAAGGGTCCTAGATGGTGCGAGTGACAGGGTATGGCATCTGAGTTGTTCGACAAGTGGTTGGCGCATTACGATACGATTCACCGGGGGTACACGCCGCGGGGGATCGCGAACGGGGTGACGGCGACGGGCGGAGTCTCGTTTCCGCGCGTTCCGGGCGGGTACAACTTGTACCGGGGGATCGGAGGCGCGGAGTCGATCGACTTCGATCATCCGGTTGGGGCTGCGGGTCGCGGGGCGACGGCGATTGCGAATTTCGGCTGGTGCCCTCACGCAGGCGGGACTGTGTATGCGTACGCGGTGAAGTCGATTGGGGGTGGGGGTGTGGAGAGCGCGGCGTCGTGGCCGGCGGCGGTGGCGGAATTCGACGTGTACGGGTCGCTGCTTGGCGTTCGATCGAACGGTCCTACGGATTTGTCGGTTCAGCCGGCGTCAGGTGGCGCGTTTATGCTGCGTTGGGTCTATGCGTCACGGTATGAGGAAGCGGAACCGGCGAGTTTTCAGGTTTTTCACGACAGTGGGACGGGGACGGTGGACTACACGACGGTGGTGGGTCAGGTGGGGTACGTTCGGGGGCGGGCGCACTTCTCGTATGGGTCGTCGGGGTTCTCGCATGGAGTGCGGGTGATCTGGGGAGTTCGGGCGGTGACGGCTGGTGGTGTGGCGGACGGCGGGGTGCTGGAGGCGTTCGGGTGGGCGGACGCATCGGCGCCCGCGGCGCATCCGGGGCTTCGACTGTCGCGTTTGGGTGAAGAAGAGGAGGCGGTGGTATGAGCGTTCGATCGTTGGGGGCGCTTCGTGAGGATCAGGCTGCACTGCTGTCGGAATACCGTGGGCGGGATCGTAACGGGGTGGCGTCGTCGGGGGCGGAAGAGATTGAGTTGGTTGCGGCGTACGCAAAAGTGACAACGGTTGTCACTTCGGACGGTACGTACGGCGCTCATCTGGTGGTGACACCGCAGGAGTTCGCGGGGACGCCGCCCGGGGCGCAGGATGCGTCGAAGCCGACGCGGCGTGCGTATCCGACGCCGAACCGGGTGGTGGCGGATTATACTGTTGGGGAGTTTGTGTTGCTGCATTCGGCGCGGGGTGCGTTGGTGGGGATGAAGTTGGGGTAGTGGGCGAGGGAAAGTCGAAAGCCGAAAGTCGGAAACCGAAAAACGGACAGCGGATAACGGAAGAGACGGATTGACGCAGGGGGCGCGGAGGTCCTCAGAGATTGCGGAGGCGCACGGCCAATGGGTGCGTTCTCTCCGTGCTCGCCACCCACAAGGGGTGGCGCGACATTCGCGCGCGCTGGGTGGCGCACACACGGGGCGTTGGGTGGCGGTGCATTTCGGGCGGGGGTCAGTTCTTCTTGTTCGACAAGAAATTTGAGATTGCGGTGAGGGTTGTGTCGGAGATGTGGTGCTCGATGCCCTCGGCGTCGATCTGGGCTTGCTTCTCGGGGACGTCGAGGGCGCGGAGCAGGTTGACGACCAGTTCGTGACGTTCGCGGCTTTCGTTGGCCAGGTTTTTGCCTTGATCGGTGAGGAAGATGGCGCGGTAGGGCTTGGTTTCGAGTAGTCCTTCGCGCTGGAGTCGGGCGATGACGCGGCTTGCGGAGACGTGGGAGACGCCCATGTGTTCGGCGATATCGACGAGTCTGGCTTCGCCGTTGGTCTGGAGGAGGTCGTCGATGAGCTCGACGTAGTCTTCGCCGGCTTCGGTGGCGTGGTCGGCGCGGGTGCGTTTGAAGGCGGCGGGGGTTGGGCGCTTGGGGGTACGTGTGTACTTGGGGGATTTCCTTTTCTTGCGTGGGGTTGGCATTTTGGGGCGTTGTGTTGTCGGGGCTAGATTCCTCGGGCGCTTCGCTTCCTCGGAAAGACCATGGTTTCGCTTGGTCGGAGTGACATGCAGGTAGGGTAGTGGAGTTGAGGCAATGTGCGAAGGGGGCGTTGTCGGAAATCGGCGGTTC
>JAJDDS010000386.1 GCA_029260195.1 Phycisphaerae bacterium | reverse complement strand
TCGATGCGGACGTACCGTTCGTGCTGATGCGACATGACGTGGATTTCGACCCGGTCAACGCGCTCGAACTCGCGCGAATCGAGCACGCTCGAGGAATTCGCGCTTCATATTTCTTCATGCTGCGCACGGAGTACTACAATGTGTTCTCATCGGACGTGTCCGGGATTGTGCGGCGGATTCTGGACATGGGGCACATGCTCGGTCTGCATTTTGACCGGGCAGCCTACTCGGCGGAATTGTCAGCGCCAGTGTTGACCGCCGGGTGCGCGCGGGAAGTCGATTGCATGCAACAGTGGTTTTCGACGAGCATCAATATCGTCAGCTACCACCGGCCAGACCCGGTGGACGTGGCGGTGCAACCACCCCTATCGTCGCCGTTACCACATGTCTACTTGCCGTTGTATACCAATGAAATCACCTACCTCTCCGATTCTCGAGGGCGGTGGCGGCATGGGTACCCGTTGGAGCACGACGCGTTTGCCAGTCGTCGCCCAATGCAGATACTGACGCATCCGATCTGGTGGTCGCGGTCGAAGTCATCCCCGGTGGAGACGTTGCTCGCGCTCGAGCGCGCGAAGATCGTCGAGCTACGGCGATCGATGGCACGCAACTGTGTCGTCTATCCGCAAGCAAGCCTCGACGGCTGACGGCGTTGTCGTGGCGGACGCAAGTGTAGCTTCGCATCGGGCGCCGAGGCGCGTTGGCACAAGGTCTTGAATCGCCCACTCCGGGTCGTACGGCACCACGCTGTACAGACGCTCGGTGGGATCGAAGACGACGAAGGCTGACCGATTGGAGTCGATGGCGATGATGCGACCGCCGGACGGTGCCGCGTTTTGGACCCACTCCATTTCGGCGAGGGCGTCTGGTTTTCCGGGAACGTCCGCGACGCTGTAGCGAACCTGCTGTTCGAGGTCGCCCGCGACGATCTCGCCGCTGCCCGTGCTCGCCGCAAAATACGCGGAACCATAGTTGCGCCCGCCGTGCGGCGTTGTGAGTCCGTCGAGGACTTTGGTCGCGACGCCGGAATCCCGGTCGACGCGGAATACGCCGCCCCGGTGAAACATCGTGGCCAACACGCCGCCGGGATGGGCGCGATCATAGGTGACGGAATTGATAAAGGCCGCTCGCATCGCGGTCGGCAGAAACTGGGTCTTCGGATCTCGAATCAGCTTGACCCGCGCACCGCGCTCAGCCAGATCGCGGGCGCGATCCGGATCGCGGGTCAGGTACACCGGGTCTCCGTCGGCGGGATCGGTCGCGGTGTCAAATCCGTTCTCCCACGCGAACCACTCGAACGTCTGTCGCAAATCGCACGTGTCGTACTCGAACACACAATCGAGCCCGGACGACGATACCAATAGCGCGTTGCCGTCGTCGGAAAGATCTACCGTATGGATGTAGCTGAACCAGGGGTGTTCGATCGTGCGGATGGTCTCCGCGTCGATCACCAGAACGGTGTCTTCGGCGGACACGATCAGCCGGTCGCCACCGGCGCACACGCCGCGTGGTTCGGGCATGCGGGCGATGACGTGGGCGTCGGTCAACGAGCCGTTCGTGAGCGTGACCCGGGCAATCCCACCGACCGTCACGTCGCGCCGCTTGACGCTGCCGACCCGCCCCGAGACGTTCCGCTTGCGAGATTCGAGGTACCGGCGGCGAATGGCCTGAAGATCGAAGCTCTTGATGGTCAGCACCAGATCGATCGGCTCGTAGAAGTCGTCATTTCTGGTGAAGTCGGCGATTGAGATTCGTTGCTCGTTCATGTCCCCGCGCTTACATCGTAGTAGCCGGAATCGTGCCCGCGCGAACGTCGCCAGGCGTGTGATCGGACCAGCTAGACATCGACCAAGACGCCACGCACACTTGCACGTTCCGGGCGCGCGCGGAGGATACGTCACGCGCAACGGACTCAGTCGAATCATCGTAACATCTTATGGTGAAACATGTTATGATTCGTCGCATCGGGAGTGAGACGGAGACGCGGGGTCGCCATATCATCCTGCCGGTGGAGTGACACGCAATGACACATGGGAATCGACGCGTCAGCGACGCTCGACCTCTTCCGCCCCTATCTGTCTGATTCCCAAGCGACAATCTAACCGCCCGTACTCCGCGCCTCGGTGTCCGCCATCGGAACAGGTTTGTTGTCCACGAGCCAGAGGAAAGCCAGCGCGGAACGCACACGCGGCGGGAGAACAACGCGGACCACCGTGCGAACGAGGAAACGGCCGGCGAGGATCCCGACCGCGCAACCAGCCAACTGCACGCACGTGTGATGGGTGATGTATCGCATGCCCCACGACTCAAGACCTGGCGCGTCCGCCTGCCAGATCAACCGCACAAATCCCAGATTGACGACGATCGGAATCGCCATCAGCACCGGCCAATACACCCAGCGGCGCCAGTGGTGAAACACGACGGCCGCCATCGTCGCAGCCAAGAACGCCAGCGCGAAGGATCCGGCGGACACGAGCGCGATGAACGCCCGGTAGTACGGAATCTGCTCACGGACCTCGTACGCGACACTCGTATGCGTCGCACCGCCGGGTTGATCGACCTTGACCCACTTGCGCTGCGTCAGCTCATCCAGCGTACCGTACGAGATCCCACCCAAACCGGATCCGATACTGACCGCCGCCGCACCGACGATCAAAATCCACGTACCCAACAGCAGCGTCCACAGTCTCTGAAGCCACAATTGCCCGGCGCCGGTCGTGTTCGCCGCCGCGACGTATCGGCCGCACTCGTTGCAGCGCGTGATGAGGATCCCCGTACGCTCGTCGCGATGGATGGGGCGCGTTCGGAGATTGTATCCGCAGTCGTCGCAATACCGGTCGGTTTCGACGTACGCAACCGGGAGTACGTCGCTCGATGGATCGGGCGAAGCGGAGTCGTTGATTTTGGTAACCAGCGTGTCCATCCTGATCCTCGGCGCGTCGCGGTTCGCCCGGCGCGGAGCGAATCCCACACCGTCAATTCGATGGTCACCCTGCGATATTTTCGCAGACGGCTAATCGGATCCCGTGAAAACGGATTGGAACTGCCCGAAGTCCGCCCGGTCGACGTCGGCGTCGAGGTCGAAGTCGAACTCCTCGCAGCCCGGGCCGATGTCGCCGCGAGGGCCGGTAAAACAACCGAGGAAGGCTGCGAAGTCGTTGAGGTCGACGTCGCCATCACCGTCACCGTCGCCAGATGGGGATTCGGGGCGGATAAGCGACAGGCCGTCACCGAATGGCGAGGGGATGATCGCCATGGGAGCCTCGTTGCGAAATGCGAGCATGGCTGGCGGGAGCGCGGTGTCGACGAACTCGATGGTCTGCTGGCTTTCGGTATCGATGGCCCGGAATTCGCCGAACAGGTTGATCGAAAAGACGGCGCCAGGGCCGACGGAGACCGACCACGTTCCGCCGGCGACATACAAGCGCGTGCCCGTTGGGTTGACGTGCAACCCGACCGGCGCCTGCCCCAGCGGGATCGTGCTCGTCGCTTGTGTTCCCGACAGGTCTACGACGGAGACGCGGTTGTCGAGAAAATCGGCGACGTACAACGTCGATCCGTCGTGCGTGACGGTCATTTCGTAAGGTGAGGCGCCAACCGGAATTGTCCCCGTGACAACCGAGGCTGCCCCGGAGTTGGCGACGACCGAGACGCTGTCCGCGTCGCGGTTGCTGACGTAGATCGTCCCATCGTCGGGCGCGAAGACGGCGCGGACGGGGAAGGCGCCGACGTTCACCCGGGCAATCTCGTCCCAGGACGCCGTGTCGATAATCGATACGTTGTTGTCGAAGCTGTTGCAGGTCACCAGAGTAGCCCCGTCGTGGCTTAACGTCATCCCGCTTGCCTGCGCGAACGCGAATCCGATCCCGCCCATGTTCCCGCTGAAAATGCGCGGTCCCGCGACCGACATAGTATCGAGGTTGATTCGCCAAACGCCGTCGCCGTTCGAAACGACGGCGAGATAGGCGTACTGCCCGTCGGGGGAGATTTCAACCTGACTCGCGCGGGTCGAGATAGGCACGTCAGTCGCGGACAGTGTGCCCAGGTCAATGATCGTCGCGAACGTAGAGTCTAGGTTGGCGACGACGGCTTTCGTTCCGTCCGGTGTGATCGCGACCTCGCTGGGGCGGTCGCCGGCGTCGACGATGCCGACGAGTGATTCGGCGTTCAGATCGACCACGGAGACGTTATCGCTGAGGATGTTAACGATGGCCGCCCTGGAACCGTCCGGCGTGATCGCGACGTGGCGGGCGCGATCGCCCTCGGGAGGCGGTCCCGTCGGGACGATTTCCTCGAGAAATCCTGCCCCGCCGTTCGTGTTTGCGACGATCAGTGATTCGCCGAAATGCGTCGCCACCATCGCGCCTTGCGGTTGCGTCGGCGACACCGCCCCCCAGTTGGCGCTGAGCGTGTTGTTCACGTTGGCGACAACGCTCTCGCTGGCGTAGCTGACCAACGCACCGAAAAAACCGGTGACCAGGCAGTACTGCCCGTCAGACGTGGTCAGCAGACCGTTCGGACCGCCGGTAAACAGGTTCCCCGAAACGGTATCGGTGATGAGGTTGACCACACGCACTTCGTTTTGAATCGCCACGACGGCCTTCGTCTTCCCGGGATTGATCGCGATGAGTCCCGTGGCGCTGAGGTCGGCGCCGATGGGGATGGTCTTGGTCACGGTTCGTGTCGGGACGTCGATAACCGAGACGAGTTGCGTTCCGAAGATGTGCGGGACGACGGCGGTGGTTCCGTCCGGGCTGATCGCCACGCCGCGCGGGTTCGGCGCCGTCGGCAGCGACGTGACGTTGCCCGTCGAGATTTCGAAGAAGCGCACCCGATTGTTGACGCGCTCGGGGAACACGATCGTGTCATTGTCCGCCGCGATCACGAACGGAGTGACACTGAATGACACCGCACCGTTCTCGAATGTGATCGATGTGACACCGTCGAATTGCGCGCCGGGGAGGCGATGCTTTTCGTCGGCGGTGGCGATGTCGATGAGGGAGAGGTCACTGCTGGCCGTGTTGCCGACGACAGCCGTCGCGCCATCAGGAGTGATGCGCACGATGGCGGGATGATCGCCGATCGGAATGACCGCGATCTCGACACCGGTTTGCACGTTGAGGATCGACGCGGAGTCCTCGAACACGTTCGCCGTTACCGCGTGAATGCCGTCGGCCGCGACGCGAACCGAGTTCGGCGAGCCGGTGACGGGGATGGTCTTGAGCACCTCGCGTGTCGCTGCATCGAAGACGACCACGTTCTGGCTATCGCGGTGAGCGACTACGATTCGAGAACCATCGGGCGTGTAGGTGACGTCCATCGCCGTGTCGCCTTCGGGCGCGTCGCCGTTGGAAATGGACCCTACGCAAGGTCCGGGCAAGGTCGGCGCCCCACCCGCCCGTTGCGTGATGGTCGCCGGTGAAGCGAGAAACTGTTCAATCCCGTCGTTGACGCGAATCGTCGTCCGCGTCGGGTCCATCCGATCGAGGCGGGGATCGTCGACCAGCCGCGCCGCGAAGGCAACCGATCCGATGGCTGCGGCGAAGGCGAGTACCGCCGGCAATCGTGCGAGCCGGAACGGTGAGTGGCGGTATTGCTGTCCCATGGCTTCCATTTCCTCCGCACACGTGCGTCATTGACATCTGCCCCGAAATCCGAGCGTACCCAAGATACCCGATTGGAAGGGCGGATTGTCACCGGAATGTCGCGATTCTCGCCGGACCACGGCGTCAGATGGGGTGTCAGGGAGTGGGCAGGTTCGCGGCGGCTCGTCGCATCTCTTCCAATCTGGCTGAAATGTCGTCGCGCTGCTTGGGACGCAACCTCCGAATTCTCTCCCACGCCGGTCGAGCGTCGTCGATACGCAAAGCCCGCTCGTACTGGTCGATCGCGCTGGACAGGTCGCTGCGCCGGCTGGTAGCCGCACCGAGGTCCGCAAGAAGATCGCCCAGCCACACCCGCCCGTGAGGCTCGTTGGGGTAGAGCTCGACGGCGCGGGAAGCCGCTTCCACAGCGGCTAGGCGATCAGCATGATCGTTCGTCAGTTCGGCGCGCAAGGCGTGGCACTGACTTTTCTCGCGGAACAATTGTCTGTCTGACGGATCGCGCGTGATGGCCTCGTCAATGTCCTGGATGGCGCGATCGATCATGGTCCGCGCATCATGTCCGCTGATGGCGAGCCCTCGCGAGAGTCGCGCGGATTCAAACAACGCCGTCGTATCCCATGTGTCGACGTCCGTAGCCGCGGCATAGTACGTGAGGGCGTCACGCGCCGACGTCGCCCGCCGCGCCCATCGCAGCGCGCGGTTCGCTCGAACCGACGGCATGATCCCGACCGCGCTCACCACGGTGAGGAGCCCCGCCGCAATCCCCAGCAATGCGATCGGCGAACCGGTGCGGCCGCGCGTCGTGTCGGCAATGCCGTCGCGGCGCGCGGCGACAGCGATCGCGAAACAGGTGGTCGCGGTGATCAGCGTGCCCGGGACGAGCGTCGCGAAGTTGACGGTGTCCTGCAGCAAAAACGCGAAGAGCGCGAACCCCAGCCCCGTCGCCAGTGTACCCGTATCGCCGACAGGGAAGACGTACAACAGTCCGAACGTCGCCGCCCACGCCAGCAAAGGTAGCATCGTTTGGAAGTAGATGTGGTTTGGATCGTCGCTGCCGAGTAGCCACACACGCGGGAGGAAAATCGCGGTTGCGATCGCCACGCCCCAGCCGAGCGCTTCGCCGCGCGTGGGTTCGTCCGACGCGATGTCCCTCGTTTGGACAGTCGCACCTGTTCGGCAGAACGCCCGCGAACCGCCGAACAGCAGCGCCAACATCCCGACAGCGCCGAGCACGCCCCAGTCGGTAGCAGCGCTGACCAGGAAGCTGTGCGGATTCTTGACTTCCTCGGGACTGTCGATGGTCTTGTATGCCAGATAGCGGCGACCAAAGTTGTGGCTGCCGACGCCGGTCATTGGATGGTCCGCCGCCATGTGCGCCGATGCGGTCCAGTACTTCCAGCGGAAATCGAGCGATCGTCCGGGGAGTGATCCGTGGAACATCCCATGCCCGACGACACCCAGAGCGACCAGGCCGACCGCGATCCAACCGAGCAAGAACACACGCCGCGCGTTTCGGCGCCAGACATCGGCGCATGCAAATCGTGCGCCGGCAACAACGAGCGCCACGGCGCCACCTGCGAGGGCGCCCCGGCTGTGCGTCGTGGCTGCCCCCGCGAGAATCGAAAACCCGATTCCCGCCGCAATCATCGCGCCAACCCCGACCAAAGGGACAGGCCCCGCACGCCGACGCGACCATCCGAGGGCTGCAACCATCAGTCCGCACAAGACAAGATGGGCACCAGCGACGTTGCTGTAAGACAGGAAGCCGAACGCCTCGCGGGAGCGCAGTCTGCTCTCAAACAACTCGACCTGCTCGGAATCCAACGCCACTCCCTGACGCGCCCACAGCGACTCGCGCTGCTGCTGATACAGTGCCTCCGTTTCGGGAAAGGCGTAGTACACCTGATGAAAACACTCGACCGCCTGGGCCGCGCCCGTGGCGGCCACGACGCAGAGCGCCAGGCGGATTCGGCTCCGGTCGCGCAACAGTTGGATGAGGACGATCGCCGACAGAAGACAGCATAGCCAATCGACCGCCCCATTAAACGCGAGACGCCTGTTCGCGGCGAACAGTGTGGAGACTGTCGTCGCGGGCAGCAGAAGCAAAGTGCCCCATTCCAATCCCGTGCGGCGATAGCGCCGGTCCCGGTCGATCGACCCTACGGCGAGCCAACCGACAGCAGCCACAATAATCGCGCCGTCGATGAGCAGTGTTGTCGCGGGGGATGCGTCTTTCACTTCCTCAAGCGCGCGTGTCAGATCGAGCGCCGCCGAGTCGTAGCGCTCGGAGATCAGCGGCCGCAAACCGACCACGGCGAGCAGGACGACGAGGCAGGCGGTGTCGACGTGTTTCGTCATGAGCGGCGTGCGTCGGCGCGGTCGTCGTGCGGTTCGATGTGGACCAGCACGTCAGCCACCCGCGGATTCCATGTGCGGACAGCCTCCTTTACCCGATGGGCGAGGTTGTGGCCTTCGCGCACCGAAATCGCGCCGTCAACTTCAACGTGCATATCGACCAGATAGAGTGTCCCGACCTTCCGGGCCATCGTTTTCTCAACGCCCAGTACGCCCGGTACGTCGCGCGCCGCCTCGGTCATCGCCG
>JAJDDS010000385.1 GCA_029260195.1 Phycisphaerae bacterium | reverse complement strand
CGCGTTGGCGAACCGCGGTGGGGGGGCTTGAAAGAGGAGTGGTGGTTCGATGGCGATGCCCTGCTCGGTGAACCGCTCGGTCAGTTCAGAGAGCGTTCGGCGGGTGCGGGAGAACATGTCCGGAGCGCCCAGGGCAGGGGGTGCGGGATCGATCAGGAGGGAGATTTCGACGCGGTTGGACCGCGAAGCTATCTCAGCCAGCGTGAGACGTTCCTGCCGGGAGAAACCCGCGAAGCCGTCGACCCAGACGTTGGCGCCATCGGCCCATCCGCACGCGGCGATGCGATTTCGGGCAACCTCGAGGTGTTGGGAGGGGTCGAGGCGGTCGGATCCGAGCGCGTCGAGGTAGGCGGCGTAAATCAGCCGCAGATCGTGCATTTTGAGGGATCGGTCCGGTTCGTCGTCGTCACCGGACAGGTCGAGGTCTTCGGGAGTGATCGCTTCCTCGATGAACTCGGTGATGGTGCGCCCCACAGAATCGACGAAGCCGGGATGCGTTTCAGGCTGGCGATAGTAAAGCAAGTGAGCGGCGTTTCGCGCCAGCAGCAGACGGAGCATCATCGCTCGGGCGGTCGGCGTGACGGCAGTCCTGCCGTCGTCGCCGTAGGAGGCGAGGATGCGGAAGGCGAGTCTCTTGAAGCTGAGGACTTCCGCACGATGCGCGGCAGCCGCGACGAGTCCGTGGAGCAGGGATCTCTCCATGTGCAGGCTGACCTGTTCGGGAACGAGCAGGATCAGTCGCGGCCCGTCGAGCGGCGAGACTCGGAGCGCGTCGCGGAGGGCGTTCAGACAGTGAACCGTCTTTCCACAACCGGCGCGGCCTATGAGGAATCGAACGGGCATGATGAGACGTGTATGCCAAGGTTGCTCGGGGGTCAATCGCCGCGACTGGTCGGCGGGAATGGGATACGCCTAATCGCTTCCCCAGGTCCGAGAGGACGTAGTCCACCCGATCGATCGCGTCACGACTCGTGCTCTTGGCGGATGCGGCGGAGGATGCCGCGGGCGCGAAAGCATCCGGTGTACGCGCGAACGCACATCCGTGTGTAGAGGATGCCGGTGGCGAACGAGATGGCTGAGATGACGACGCGGTCCCAGGCGATGGGGTTGAGGTTCCCCCGGATGGAAAAGAACGCCAGGGCGAAGCAGAGCAGCGCGACGATCGTGTCGGACAAGGGGACGCGGTGCTCGTGGGGATGGAAGATGCCCTGCATGATGAGGGGGCGGGCGTTGTAGGCGTGTCCGCAATCGTTGCAGCGGCCGACCCACCGAGAGTAACGCAGATCGTGGCCACATCGGCCACAGTAGATCGAATGTACGATGGTCAGATCGGGGTTGATGTCGGCGGGGAGTTCTTCGACGTCTGGTGGCATGGCGATTGTCGGTCGGGCGCTGAGTTACGGACTCCTGTCGATCCGATCGCTTCTGCACGGTCGCGTGTGCTGGGCGGAGCCTACACGATGTCGTCCGTTTCGTCGTCTTCCATTCCGCGTATGCGCCGAAGAGCCGTTCGGAATCGGATGAGACGCTGGAATTCTCTGGTGGCGGCTGCGGCGCATCCGAGTCCCAACGCGGCGAAGATACCACCCGCGGACAGTCTCCAAACGACGATCGGTGCGAAAGCAGTGCGAATGAGGTAGTAGGCAGCCAGCGACAAGCCCGTTCCGACCAGGATCTCCCAGATTGGGACGCGCACGGACCCGGGTCTGAAGACGCCCGTCGGGATGATGTACCGAGCGTTGTAGGGGTTGCCGCATTCGGCGCACCGGCCCACCAAGGTCGCATAGCGCAAACAATGGCCGCACTGATCGCAGTACAAGGAGCGTGTTATGTGTCGACCGGGCGTGACGCCGTCGGGGAGATCGAACTCCTCGGGCGCGACGGACGCAGCCCTGAGCTTCGCGATACCGATCGGTCCCTGGGTGCGTGCGTTGTAGAGATTGCCGCATTGGCTGCACCGACCGGCGAGGGTGGCGTAGCGGAGATCGTACTCACAAGTGGGGCATTGAAACGGTGTCGTGATATGCCGCTCCGGATCGACGCCGTCGGGGAGGTCCTGGGCATCTTGCGGGGTTGGGGACATGGTCTACCCCGTCATTCGGTCGAATCCCCGAAGAGCGCCTCGACGAACCATTGCGGATCGAAGGGCTCGATGTCAGCGGGGGTTTCGCCGAGGCCTACGAATTTGACCGGGACGTCGATCTGGTCGCGAATTCCGATGACGACGCCGCCCTTGGCGCTGCCGTCGAGCTTGGCGAGGAATAGTCCGGTGACGTCGACGTGCTGGCTGAAGACGCGGGCCTGGTTGACGGCGTTCTGGCCGATGGTGGCGTCGAGGACGAGTAGGACTTCGTGTGGGCTGCCCTCGATCTTGCGCCGGACCACCTTGTGGATTTTCCCGAGTTCGCGCATCAGGTGGTCCTGCGTATGCAGTCTGCCGGCCGTGTCGATGAGGAGCACGTCGGCTTTGCGTGCGACGGCGGCTTCGCAGGCGTCGTAGGCGACGGCGCCGGGGTCGGCGTCCTGTTTGTGCTTGACGATCTGGACGCCGATGCGATCGGACCATTCGGTGAGTTGGGCGACGGCGGCGGCTCGGAACGTGTCACACGCTCCGAGGATGACGGTCTTGTTTTGATCCTTGAAGTATTTCGCGAGCTTGGCGACGCTGGTTGTCTTTCCGGACCCGTTGATGCCGGTGACGAGGATGACGGTGGGTCCTTCGTTTGCGTAGTGGATGGTGCGGTCGCCTTCCGGCCAGAGTTCGACGACGTGTTCCTTGAGATGGGCGACGATGTCCTGGGTTTGTTTGATGGCGCCCCGTTTCCACTCCTTGCGGACTCGATCGATGAGTTTGGCGACGATGGCCGGGCCCATGTCCGAAGCGAGCATGGTGGATTCGAGTTCGTCGAGGACGGCTTCGTCGACGGGTTTTCCGAATGGCAGGACCGCGCGGAATCCGGAAGCAACCTTCTCGCGCGTGCGGGTCAGCCCCTTCCTGAGTTTGTCCAAAAAGCCCATGGGCTATGCGTCCTTCGCGGTTTTTTCGATGAGCGGATCGAGCAGTCCGTTGACGAATTTGGCCGTTTCGTCACAGGCGAACTCGCGCGCGATCTCGATGGCTTCGTTGATGGCTACTTTCGGCGGAACCTCGGCACGGATCAACTCGATGGTCGCGACACGGGCGACGTTTCGGGCGACGGCGTCGACGCGGTCGATGTTCCGGTCCCGCAGGACGGTTGCGATCCGAGCGTCGATGTCGGCGCCAGCGAGTTGGTAGTGTTCGCACAGGGTACGGGCGTATCCCATCGCGCCCGGTTCGACGAATTCACCACCGCCCAGCGCCGCCAGCGCATCGTTGACCTTGCCGCCCTGCACGTCGTATTGGCAGAGGGCTTGCATGGCGAGGATTCGTGATGGATGTCGGTCCACGGGCATCACGGCGGGGGATCAGCCGGCCGCGATGCTGGCGATGACGTTGGACATTTCGATGGCCACCATGGCGGCTTCCGCGCCTTTGTTGCCCGCCTTCGATCCGGCGCGTTGGATGGCTTGCTCCAGCGTGTCAGCGGTGATGACTCCGAACGAAGCCGGGACACCCGTTTCGAGGCCGACTTGGGCGACGCCTTTCGTGACTTCGCCGCAGATGTAGTCGAAGTGGGGCGTCTCGCCGCGGATAACGCAGCCCAGGCAGATAATCGCGTCGTACTTTCCGCTTTGGGCGAGCTTGAGCGCGGCGACCGGGATCTCGAAAGATCCGGGCACGCGTACCTGAGTGATGTTGTCTTCGGAGACGCCATGGCGGGTGAGCGCGTCGATTGCGCCGGACAACAGCCTGGACGTCACGAAATCGTTGAACCGGGTCACGACAATCGCGAACTTCTGATCGCTGATCTGAAAATCGCCTTGTATTTCCTTAACCATCAGGGGGCCTCTCGGGTTCAGTCGGCGGTTCCGCCCGTCGTCGCCGCTTCATCGTCGGATTCGGTGTACGGCTGGAGTTGCAGCTCCAGGACAATCTCGTCGTGGATCGGGATGCCGTTCGCCCCAACCTCAGGAATCTGCGGCTTGATCTTGCGGGCTTCGTCCACGGCGCCGGAGTGGATTTCGACGAGGCGGAAACCCAATCGCTGATACAGGCCGATGGCCCGCAGGTTGTCGTTCGTCGTGGTCATCCAGGTTCGGTGGCAGTTGCGTTCGCGGGCGACATCGATGCCGGCGAGGATTAGCGACGTGCCGATGCGCTGGCCTTCGAGCGTGCTGTTGACGGTCAACATCTCCATCTCGTCGCCGTCGAAGCGCATCGTGAGCAGGCCGACGATCTTGCCGTCGCGGCGTTCCAACAGCCCCTCGAGCTCGTGCGGGAGGTGGACCCGGCCGAGGGATATGATTTTTCGGCTGCCCCAGTGTCGCTCGATAAACGCAGCCACCTCATCGCGATCGGCTTCCTGAATGAAAGACCTTGGCATGACGGACATTTTACAGCGGATTTCGCGCGCACGCCAGTTGCAGTTTCGTCCGAGCTGGGTGGCTGGGTGCTTCCCGTTTTGGGTGGCGATTCAGATGTCGCACATGGATCGAGGCGTCGTCGGGCTTGGACAGGCAGTTCCTTGTCATTCCAAGCGTAGCGAGGAATCTCGCTGACGCTCAATCCGTGGCTAGATTCCTCGCTACGCTCGGAATGACAGGTCTACGCCGCGTGCCCTTCATACACAGCGCCGCCCCCCGAACCGGGATGCACGCCTCGGCGGCCGGGTGGGCGCCGCGCTGCCACTTGGAATAACTCCCCGACGCCTGGGGCTTGGTCCCCCGGTGTATGCTCCTCGGATGCTGGTTGTAGTGCGGCGGTTGTTCTCCCTGAAACTTCGCTCCAGGTTCCGTGTTTACTGGAAAAGGCGCTGAATGACCGCGAAGTCGGCCTTGTCTATGTCCGTGTCGCCGTCGACGTCGCCGGCGTCGCAGCCGAGTCCGCCCGTGCCGCCGGGTCCGGTGAAGCAGTTCAAGAAAGCGGCGAAATCGCCGAGGTCAAGGTCACCGTCTCCATCCATGTCCCCCGGAAGGCCCAGCGGAACCACTGCGTGGATTTCAACGTCGTCGATGTTCCAGCCGCAGTATCGCACCGATCCGTCGGTCGTGCCCATGGTCCAACGCAGGAACACCGTCGATTGCCCATCCGCCACCGCGGAGATGTCAAACACCTGCTGAGACCACGACCCATCGGACATGGACCCGCTATTCTCCCACGGTGTCGTCCAATTCGCGCCGTCGTTGCTGACCCGCACATACGCGTGATCCCAACTCGAAGATTCGACGCCCAGCCAGCGTTGAAACCGCAGTTCCACGCCCGTCAGGTCCGTGCAGTCGAGTGCCGTCGACGTCAGGTGGTACTCGGGGATGTTGTCGGCGTAGTCGCCGTTGAGGTTGTAGCCGTACACGTTTGTGCCGGTATGACCGCCGGTGGGATCGGGATCGCCGCTTTGGCCTCCCCCTCCGGTGGGCTGACCGTACGCCCACTGACCGGTGGTGGTCCATCCCGGATCGGTGTCCATGTTGAACTCGTGGACGATCTGCGGACCTCCGATGGTGATGTTGATGGTCGCGATGTTGGAGTCTCCGCCGTCGGGCGGGACGCCACCGTCGTTGGCCTTGAATGTGAACGCATCCGGGCCGCCGTACCACGCCTGCGGCGCGTAGTCCACACTGTCGCCTGTGAGCGTGTGGGGCGTGGTGATGATGGTCGCGCCGCCAGGCTCGGAGAGCGCTCCGTGCTGCGGAAGCGACGTGACGATGTAGGTGATCGCCGCCGGCGGATCTGGCAGGCCGTCGTCGCTCGCGATCAGGTCGATGAGGACTGGTTCGCCGACGTCGGTCGTCACGATGGTGGACGCGGCGCTCGGGGGACGCGGTCCGCAACTCCCTGCTTCGGAGAGATCGGACTCGAAAAACCCGGGTCCGACGCCCTCGCCGGCGGACAAACCGACGACCGAGTCCCCGCTGGCAATCGTGAGCCCGGTGATTGTGATCGTACCGTCGAAGAACATCTCGATCTGGAACGTGTTCGGTGCGCTGGCGCCGAACTCGGGCACGTTCTCCCAGGTAACCACCATACGGTCGCCGAGTTGCCGACTCGAAACGGTACCGCCGGAAGCGGGATTGAGGTCATCGTAAAGCGCGGAAATCCGGGGAAGGCTGAAGTGATCAGCGAGGGACTCGGTGTAGTCGTTGTCCCCGGTTCCGAAGGTGACGTACCCGTTGCTGCCGACGTACACGGTCGTGTAGCTCTCGCCGTAGAGCAGGACGGCGTCTCCATTCGCGATGTTCACGGGTTCGTTGTCGTCATCGCTGAGGGTGATCGGGCTGCCGCCGGCGGGGTCTGTCGGCAACTGCGTGACCGGGACCGCGCACGAGACATAGAAGTCGAAGGAGTTGTTGGGCACGAACGTGAGCGACAGTCCGGTGAGGTCGTATCCCCCGCTGAACTGCTCCGTGAAGTAGTCTGGGATGTCGGGTGTGGCGAACGAGTAACAAGTGCCGCCATTGTCGTCGGTCGCGGCGTTGTCGGCTTGATCGATGACATCGACGGCGAGGAAGTAGGTGGTGTTCTCGTCCAAGCCAGAGAGGTGGATGGCGTGTGTAGTGCGGAATCCGGGCGCGGAGACGGTCCCGTCGAGGGCGTCGCAGGACGCACCATATCGCACGACCGCCTGCGTCGGCTCGTCGGTGTCAAAGGCGACCGTCGCGACGAATGGGCCCACGTCGACGGCCTGGACGTTGGACACCACCGGCGGCGTGCAGTCCACGACGGCGGTGGCGGTGACGACGACGTTGGTGTTTCCGAACCCGTCGTCGGCGTCGATGTAGGTCGCGGTGACGACGTCGTCGGGTGCAATGTGAAGCGTGCCGCCGGCGTCGGTCTGACTCAGTGTGATCATGCCTTCGAACGCCGAAGACGCGGGATCGGTTTCCGTCAGGAGCATCGGCTCACCCGACGGTTCGGAATCGGACGCGATGCTCACCGTCACGGTTTCAGTAGTGTCGTTGTCGGTATTGAGGTCGCAGTCGATGACCGAAACGGTCGCGACGCTCTCGCAGGCGTACTTCGGTCGATTCAGTGCGATCACGCCGCGGGTCGAGCAGTCAATCAGACTCGGCGTTGCAGCCAGCGAGAATACCTGCGGATCTTCCGGAACCGTCGTGCCAACGACGTCGACGCGCCAGACCCCCGGCTGGGGATTCTCGACGAAGACCTGCTCGATGTTGTTGACGTCGTCGGCTTGGATTCGCACCGCGGGCGCAGCGGGGTCAGCCAATCCGCCGAGCGTCCACGGGAAATGCTGGTTTGACGTCGGATCGAAGACGACGAGATCGAGGTTGTTGACGAGCACGGGGTCGACGTTCGGCGTGCCGGGTGCGTCGTCCCACGCAAGCGTGATTTTGAGCTCCGAGTCGCCGGGGTCCACGATTGCGAGCAGAGAGTAGACGCCGCTCTGACCGACGTCGGCTTCGAGGAAATTTCCGGTGCGCATGAAATCCACGGTTCGCTGGATTCTGACGGAGCCATACCCGTTCTGGTAATCGGGGCCGACATTGCCGACGTCTTCCGCGTTGTGTGCGAGCATGGCTTTGAGGGTGGAGTTCCTGAAGTCGGGCTCCCCGGGGAACTGCAGGCGAAAGTCCTGTAGCAACAGGGCGCTGAGACCGCACACGGTGGGCGACGCCATCGACGTGCCGCATTTGCCCGTGTACCCACCGCTGCTGGAGCAAGAGGTCACGTCGTTGTCATCGTTGCTCTGGCAACCAGGCGCGGAGACGTCGGGTTTGAGTCGATCGTCGTCGCACGGTCCCCAACTCGTGAAGCTCGTGTTGCTGTCATCGTTGGAATTCAAGGCGCCGACGGTGATGTGGTTCTTGGCGCACGCGGGGGGCGCGGTGGTGTGATACGTGGATCCGCAGGCGCCGCTGCCGCGTTCGTTGCCGTTCGCCCACACGATGCGAAACGGATCGCCGAGACCGCCGCCGACGATCGTGTCGATCAGGTTCCCGGTCACGCCGTAGTTGCCTTCCCATTCACATGGGAAGCCGTTGGGCGCGGTGTTGGTGCCGATGGAGTTGTTGGCGATGACGGCGCCATGGGTGTTGATCGCCTCGCCGTAGTCAGCCTCGATGTCGCCAGGGTCGTGGTAGAGAAAGCCCTTTTGCAATCCGCCTTCCTGCTCGAAACCGTAGGACTGAATGGTCACACCGGGGGCCATGCCCCGATATAATCCCGAACTCGCAGAGCCGTCCCCGCCGATCGTACCGGAGACATGCGTCGCGTGATCGGACAGGCCGGCGCTGTCGCGCACTGTGAGTCTGCCACCAAAGTCCACGTGGCTCGCGAGCGCGTCGCCGCCGTCATAGACGAGCACGTTGACACCCGAACCGTCGAGGTCGTAGGGCGCCTCCTGGACGATGTTCGCTTCGGTGATTTCGCGGTTGCTGTTGTTGAGCTCGATGAACTTGGGAAGCGGCGGCTCGATCCACTGAACGATGTCCGAATCGCCCAGGGCGAGTAGATCAGACTGCGGAAGCTCGATCACGAGCCCGTTTACCGACGCCATCTTCGAAACGACCTTGGCGTTGCGGGCGTGGACCGTGTTGATACCGACGCCCGCCAGGGGGACATCACGGTGGAAAAGCACATAGGCGGCTACGATCGGGTTGTCGGGCACTTTCGCGTCGACGATCGCCCACTCGCGGATGATGCCCGCGGCGATGTCCGGATGGAGCCTCCAGTTTCGCTCGATGGCGCGGGCGTCGATGAGTCCGCCCGCTTCGGATACGGCGTCGACGTTAAATCCCTCGCGGGACATCGATGCAAAGAACGCGTTGTCGCCCACGTAGGCCAGCAGCGTCAGCCCAGAAGCAGTCAGGGCCTCTCGCCGTTCCGGGGCGACGGGCTCGGAGAAATGCACGACGATGTGTCTCGCGTCCGGTCTTGCGGCGAGCGTCGCAAGTGCTTCACGAAGCGCGTCCGCATCCTTCGGCGTGGTTTCCACGTATCCCGTTCGCCAAAAGGTACCAACCTGATGGCGTGGCAAGGTTTGCGCCTCGCTGGCAAACGTGACTCCATACGCGCAGACGACCACAGCAGCCCCGAGAACTCGCAAGCACAGCATTCTACAATTCCTCCGCCTATCGGTCCCCACCGTCCGGCATCGCGTTACCCGGCTTACGCGCCGAGCAAACCAAGACTTCATGCTACCAAGATATTGGTGTTATTCCAAACACCTGCGCGCGCCGGCAGCTGCGGTCCGGTTGCACCACCGCGCGGCGGCGCGGACGGACCAGATGAGATGACGCGCCTTCAAGTGTCTCTGCTCGAAAACCCGTACGTGTTGATTCCGATTGCCTGCGTCGTCGAGTTGGTCTCGGCTACCATCGCGAGCCGCCGCACGTCCAGGTGGCGTGTGACTACTGCAAAACCGTGTCATGTCGACATGGGGCATCAGCCAGCCGCGCATCTCCATCGCCGGCATCCGGGCGCTCTCGTCCAAACCGCCAGTTAATGCCGTGGGGTCCGATCCGCCCCACGAGGTTCGCGATAGGCGAAGTGGATCGTACCGGCGATCACATGCGCCATTGTCAGGATGACCAAGCCCCACTGCGAAGCCGTCGGAATTGGCGGGTCCTGTTTGATGATCTGTACGCCGTCGGATACGAACCCGGTCAATTGCACGTCTTGTAGTGTCAGAACGTTGGCATCGACGGAGAGCAAACACGATCCGTTCACTATTTCACTGAAGAACATGAGCGGGTGATCCCCAGTACCGCCGACGCCGACGCCGGCGCCGCCGTGGCCGGCCACAACGTAGACAGCCCCCCGGTTGGCTTCAAGGCCGAGGGGTTTGACGTCGGCGCTCTCGCTTCCGGGTGCGCCGGCGCCGCCGTCGAGGATACGTCCCGCGGAGGTCGTGGGTGTGTCGTAGCCCCCGTCAACGAGAAACGACCGTTCGTAAATATGCGAGTGACCACCGAGCACCAAGTCCGCGCCGGCGGCTTCGAGAATGGGCAGAATGTTCTCACGCATGTCGCGCATCCGCCGGCCCGAATCGCCTACGCTGTCCGAGTCGTGCGTACCCTTGGTGTACGGCGGATGATGCCAGAAGGCGATGAGCCACTCCTGATCGGTGGCCTGCAAATCCTCGGCCAGCCAGGTGAGCATCCCGGAACCAGGGCTGCGATCGGTATCATGGGAATCGAGACAGACGAAGTGCGCGTTTGCGAAATCGAACGAGGAGTAGGCCTCCGTTCCTGAAGCGAGGCCGCCCGCCTCGGCGGCCGTTGGCAGGACATAGCTCTCGTAATACGGTCCCGACTGGGTGCCGGAGTCGGAACTGGCACCCTCGTGGTTCCCCATGGAAGGCCAGCAGACGGTGTGATTGAGAATGTCCGCGTACGGGGCGAAGAAGTAGTCGGTGAACTGGCTGTCGGAACCGACAGTGTACGCCATATCGCCCACGTGGACGAAGATGTCCGGCGGGGTCGCGCCGGTGACAGCCAGCATCGCGTCGCGCACCATCGCCTGCGCCGTGCCGCCATTTCCGGAATCTCCCACGACCCATGCGGAAAACGCAGTCGGCGAGCCGATCGCCGGCGATGTGACAAAGTAATGATCCGCGTCGCCCCCAGCGAGAGGCTGCGTGGCGGTGCCCACGTCGTAGTAATACTGGGTGGACGGTGTGAGGCTGGTGAGCCTAATCACGTGGTCCGTCGCGACCGACGCATCGGTCGATTCCTGTGAGAGATCCAGAGGGTCGAGCCCGAATCGAACACGGCTTTCGGTAGCGATGTCGGTTCGCCACGCGATGGTCATGGTCGTCGGTGTGCCTTGCTGGAGATAGGGTCGGCGCAGCAGCGGCGGCGTCGGTTTGCCCTCGTTGATGACAACGGTCAGCTTGGGGCGAAGCGACGGGTCCGTTGCGTATTCGCTCGAGCGGAACTCGACGCCGTCCGTTCCCGTCGGCAGCACGATCCAGCCTTTATTGCCGGCGGGATCGTCGACCCAGCGGACCAGGCTCTCCGTGACAGTGATGGAGTGGGTTGCGATGTTGCCTGAGGCGAACGTGACAAGCGACACGAGATCCTCGGACTGCACGCCGGGAGTCGGTCCGACCGTGTTGAACGTGGTTGATGCATCCCAATCCGCCGCGACATCGAATGCACAGCCGGTATCGCCGCCGTTGCTGATGGTGTAGGTCAGTGTGGCTGATGTGATCTGCGATCCGAGCGGCCCCTTCAGTCTTGGGGAACTGGGCGGCACTGTCGCGACCGGCGCCAACATGGCCGCGAACATGGCTGATATCGCGTCGACGTTTCTAGGCGTATTCGAGGACTTCGCTAATGGAGCCTCCGGACAATCCCAACCCCGCATCGTCGCAGCCCAATCGCTTGAAACACGTGATTCCAACTCGCGGCCTCAACAATCCTGAATTTGGAAATGAGGAAGTTTACGACGGGCTGTTATGCGTCCGCCGCAACGCCATGCACTGCGGGGAAGGCAATCTGCCCGCATATATGAACTCAGGCTTCGGTGCGATTCAATAAGTGGACATTGCGGGGAGGCACCCGGTTGTGACGAGCACACCCGGGCGCCTCCTCGTACTGAGTAGTATGTGCGGGCTCCCCACTACAGTCGCCTGCACAATGTGGACATCAAGTGCTATTGCTCCGTTGCGACGGTTCCACAGACTTCGTTCGAGAAGCCAGACTCGCTGCCGCCGGTGTTCTCGGCGGTGACGACGTAACAGTAGAATCCGTCGGGGGGGAAGTCCTCAAACTCATTGCTCGGATGCAACGTGACAATCTGAGTGTACGGTCCGCCGGACACTTCTGAGCGGTGAATGTTGTAGCCGACCACGTCCGGTTCCGGGTTTTCGCTCCACGAAATCGCGGCCTTGCCCTCGAAGTCTCCGTTTAGTCCGGTCGGAGCACCCGGCGGCGGAGGGCCGCAGTTGAACGGCACGCAAACGCCGGCCTGACACGTATCGCCCGCACATCCGTCGCCGTTGTCGCACGTGGTGCCGTCGAGTGCCGGCAGTGCAAGGCACGAGCCGGCGACGTCATCACAGATCCCGTCGTTGCACTGATCGGTCAGAGGCGTGCAGTCCGGAGTTGTGCCGAACAGGCAGCCGAGTACGGCGTCGCAGCTTTCGGTGCCGTCGCAATACAGCCCGTTGTCGCACGCCGCGTCGCTGGGAAGATTGTCGCATCCCCCGGTGACATTGTTACAACCGTCGACGGTGCAGTCGACGAAGTCGTCACAATCAACTGGGGTCCCAGCCAGGCAATCGAGCGTCGCATCGCAGGTTTCAAGACCGTCACAGAAGAGGCCGTTGTCACAGGCAGCGTCGTTTGGCACACTGATGCACGTTTCGGTTAGTTCATCACACGAATCGGCTGTGCAGCCCACTCCGTCGCCGCAATTCACGGGCGTGCCCGCGTGGCAATCCAGTAAGGGGTCACAGAACTCGATCCCGTCACAGAACAACCCGTCGTCGCAGGCGGCGTCATCCGGCACGCTGCTACACGAATCGGTGACTTCGTCGCACGAGTCGGAGGTACAGGCGATGCCGTCGTTGCAATTGACGGGGGCGCCGCTCAAGCATCCCTGAAGAACCTGACAGAATTCAGTTCCGTCGCAGAACAATCCGTTATCGCAAATGGCGTGGTCCGCGACGTTTTGGCAGACATTGAAGGCCTCGTTGCACGAATCCGCCGTGCAAGCGACGGCGTCGTCACAGTCGACGGGTGTACCCGGCTGGCAATCGAGCAAAGAATCGCACGTTTCGGCTCCGTCGCAGAATAGCCCGTTGTCGCAGACTGAATCGAACGGGAGGTTGATGCATGCTCCGCCGGCCTCGTCGCAGAAATCGAGCGTGCAACTGACGCCGTCGTCGCAGGTGACGGGCGTCCCGGCCTGACAGACGCCAAGCGCGTCGCACGTTTCGGCACCGTTACAGAACACGCCGTCGTCGCAATCGAGATCGGAAACACACCCGACGCAGGCGTCGCCCACTTCGTCGCAGAATTGCCCCGGACACGGATCAGCGCCGACGTCGCAATCCGCCGCGAAGTCGCAGAACTCGGTACCGTTGCAGAACAATCCGTCGTCACACAGTGTGTCGTCAGGGATGTTGTCGCAGTCATCTGTGACCGGGCTGCACGAATCGACGGTGCAAGAAATGGCGTCGTCGCACGTTTCAGGTGTTCCTGGCTGGCAATCGAACAGGGAGTCGCATGTCTCAAAACCGTCACAGAACAGTCCGTTGTCGCAAGCCGCGCCAACGGGCTCGTGGGTGCAGCCGTTGAGCAACTCCTCGCAAAGGTCCGCGGTGCAGGTCACGCCGTCATCGCAATTGATCGGCGTTCCCGGTTGACAATCGAGCAGCGGGTCGCACGTTTCTATGCCATCGCAGAACAACGCGTTGTCGCAGGCCGCCATGTTGGGAGCATGCTCACACGTGTTCGCGACTTCGTTGCATTGATCGGCGGTGCAGAAGATGCCATCATCGCAAGTGAGGGGCGTGGCGAGTTGACACGTTCCGTTCACGCCGCAGGTCTCGGCTCCGTTGCAGAAGACGCCATCGTCACAGTCCAAATCAGAGGTGCACAATCCGACACCTAAGCTCACCGGAATGTCGAGCGGGCTGAACGGATCGCCGCTTGCGACGCTGAGCAGGACGGAACCAGCAAAGCCCGCGGCGAGACCGGTCGCGTCGGCCGTCACATTCACGATCACCGTCTGACCTGGCATGATGACGCCGGTGTCAGGCGTGAAGCTCAGCCATGTGGCTGGATCAGCGAGCGCGATTGCCGATGCCGCGTTCAAACGACCGCCGGTCACGGTGATGCCGGACATGGACGCAACCGGATCCACGCTGTCCATGAGGATCTGTTTCACCTCGAGCGCCGTGGCGGCCTGATTCTGGGAAAGGACTAACGCAGCCACGCCGGCAGCGTGCGGGCACGCCATCGACGTTCCGCTCAGAGTCCTGTACAAGCCACCGGGCGAGGTGCTAAGCACGTTCACTCCGGGAGCGCCCAGGTCAACGCTCGTGAGCCCGTAGTTGCTGAACCAAGCGCGCAGATCGTTGTGATCGGTCGCGGCTACGGACACGATGTTCGACGAAGTGTACGCAGCCGGGTACATGGGGAAGACGTCGGCGTTTTGCCCGTTGTTGCCCGCCGCCGCGATGAACAGGTGGTTCGCGGCGCCCGCCGCGTCTATGGCGTTCTTAAGCGTCAAACTGAAGCCGCCGCCGCCCCATGAATTGCTCGTCAAATGAGCGCCTTGTGCAGTGGCGTACTCCACCGCGGACACGGCGTCGGCCAACTGGCCACTTCCGGCTGAATTCAAGAACTTCAACGCCATGATGTGAACGTTCCAATTCACACCGACCACGCCGAGTGCGTTATTGCCGGTCGCTCCGATAGTTCCGGACACGTGGGTGCCGTGGTAGTGATCGTCGAACGGATTTCCGCTCGTGGGCGCTCCGGTACCGTTGGTCCAACGCGCACCGTAAATGTCGTCCACAATGCCATTGGCATCGTCGTCGACACCGGGGAGACCGTTCAGCTCGGCATCATTGGTCCACATGTTGCCAGCCAATTCGGGATGGTTGTAATCGACGCCAGTGTCAATGACTCCGACGATGATCGACTGGCTTCCAGTCGCGATGTCCCAAGCTTCCGGCGCGTCGATGTCGGCATCGACGGTCCCGCCGGTCTGTCCGGTGTTGTGCATGCCGTACAACGAACCAAAGCTGGGATCATTCGGGAACGCGATCGCCTTGTAGGTGTAGTTCGGTTCGACAAACGCCACGTCGCGGTGCATTGCGTACTGCGCCGCGACGGCCTGGAGGCTTCCGCCATCCGCTATCTGAACGACGTCCACCGGGATAGTCCTAAACGATTGGAGTTTCGTCGCATTGAACGCATTGTGCACGACGTCGCGTCGTGAGGCCGAGAGAGCCATCCCCGTGCGTGCGTCCGCCTTGAAGCTGACGAGCAGCGTCTCTGGATCGTGAGGTACGTTCCAATTGGGCTGGACATTATTCTGGTCCTGGACTGCGTCTGCGAAGCGCGGCGGTGCGGGAGGAGCTTGAGCGGCTGCCCCTGCGAGCTTTTTTGTCGCGGTCCACGTCGTCGGAGCGTTTCCGCCGTTGGTCAGCGCGACCGGAATCGTCCCGATGCCATTGGGCACCAGCGCGAAGTCCACGGCCGTTGGATTGGCAAAGAGCACCGGTGTGCCCGCGGTGGTAAAGCTCCAGACGACGCCCGCCGCTTGCGTGCAGCAGTCAGTTGTCACGACTTGCCAGTAATAGGTCGTGGCCTCGGTCAGCGGCGCGGTGGCGAACATTGGGTCGACCAAGCCTGTTGCGACCTGCGCCACCGGCGGGTTGACCGTGTCGAGGACTACGTCGTACGTTTTGGGGCAAAGTGGATGCGGCGGTGGTCCGCCGTCCCACGCGAGCGTCGGGGTCAAGACGACTTCGACAGCGGCATCGACCGGGTCCGGCGTGATCGGAGCCGGCAGCGGATCGGTTGGCACGTTGTCGCACGAGGTCAATGTTTCATTGCACGTGTCGATCGTGCATACCATGCCGTCGTCACAGTCGATCGGCATCCCGGGCTGACACGCGCTCGCGGCGTCGCAGACTTCCGCGCCGTTGCAGTAAACGCCGTCGTCACAGTCCGAATCAAGCGAACATTGTACGTTCAGATTGACCGGTACATCGAGCGGGCTGTTGGGATCACCGCTGGTGATTCGGATGACAATCGAATCGGCAAACCCTGATGCCAACCCCGTTGTGTCGGCGGTGACGTCGATGATGACGGATTGACCTGCGAACACCACGCCGGTCGCTGGCGCAAGGCTCAACCATGGCGCCGGATCAGCCAACAGAACGGCGGAGGCGGCGTTCAATCGTCCGCCGGTCACCGTGATTCCGGACAGCGCCGGAATCGGGTCGACGCTGTCCATCAGGATCTGCTTCAGGTCAAGCGCGGTCGTCGCCGGATTCTGGGAGAGAACCAGCGCGGCTACGCCGGCAACGTGCGGGCAGGCCATCGATGTTCCGCTCAGCGTCCTGTACAAACCGCCGGGCGATGTGCTCAGGATGTTGACGCCGGGAGCGCCCAGGTCCACGCTCGTGAGCCCGTAGTTGCTGAACGTCGCACGCGCATCGTTGTGGTCGGTGGCTGCCACGGACACGATGTTCGACGAGGCGTACGCAGCCGGATACATCGGGAAGAGATCCGCGTTGCTCCCGTTATTTCCCGCCGCTGCGACGAACAATTGGTTGGCAGTACCCGCCGCGTCGATGGCGTTCTTGAGCGTCAGGCTGAAACCACCGCCGCCCCAGGAGTTGCTCGTTAGGTGGGCACCCATTGCGGTGGCGTACTCAACCGCGGAAACCGCGTCGGCCGACCAGCCGCTGCCCGCGCTGTTGAGGAACTTCAAGCCCATGATTGACGTCCTTCGATATCGGCCTCTGGGCCGGCAAGTCATTTCGTTGCTACGTACAGTCAAGCCAGGGT
>JAJDDS010000384.1 GCA_029260195.1 Phycisphaerae bacterium | reverse complement strand
AACATGCAGGGAGCATAACATGGCGTGGCGGCTGCTGCAACGAAGTGTGCCCGCCCCGTGGTGTCGTCCGCCGAAGGAGCCCGTAGCGCGCTATCACGATTTCGTGTAAGGGGCCGGGAGTTGGGAGCGCCACCATCGGCGATCATGAACGCAGCGCCACTCTTTGTGGGTGACGCGGCTGGGGATGAACGTCGGTTACGCGATGCGCCACCCACAAGGGGTGGCGCTACATCGGTTCTTGCGCGCGCGGGGGTTGCGATGAGTAAACGGTGTCAGTGGGTGCGGGGGGTTGCGTTTGGGTTTTGGGATGCGGGAGTGCTGATGCGGGCGGCGTTCATCAGTTTGGCGACGAACGGATCGCTCGGCGCGAGTTGCGCGGCGCGGCGGAGGGCTCGGAGGGCGTCGGCTTGTTGCTCGGAAAAGAAACGGTAGTACCCGAGTAGCGCCCAGAGTTCGGCGTCGTCCTTGGTCGAGTTCGCCTCGAGCGTGAGCTTGTCGAGGTGTTTCTTGAATTCCGCCTGGTTGGTATAGGCCTCGCGGATGTCTATCGGGACGTAGACCAGATTCGGTTGAAGTTGAAACGCGCGGCGGATCAGGAGGAAGGCGTCGCTGTAATGTTGCAGCGCCGCCATGGCGTGGGCGGCGTTCAGGCGCGAGAGGGGATCGCCCTGGTCGCTTTTGGCGGCTAGAAGAAAATTCCGGGCGGCGGCGCCGTAACGCCCGCTGCGGAAATGCTCAGTAGCTTGAGTCATCGCGGCGTCGTGGAGCGTCGCGAGACGGTTACCTTTGATCGCCTGTTGGGCGGCACGATAGCCCTCCTCGAAGCCGTCCTCGAAGCCGCGATCGTATCCCTCGCTCGCGGCGAACTCGCGCAGCGCGTTGGCGGGTGTCGGGCTCGATGAGAAACTCCGGGGTTCAAATCGCTCTCGCTTGTTCAACGAGCGCTTGCGTTTCGATTGATATCCCCGGTCGTCTTCCGGGGGTGTTCCTTCGTCGCGCGATCGGGCGTCGGGTTCGTCGCTCGTGGGCGGCTCTTGCCCCCACGTCGGGTTCGAGCACACCACAAGCATGGATGCGGCCAGGACCGCCATCGAATGCATGATCGGTCCGCGGGGGAATTGTCGTGTCATCGGACGGTGCCCTCCTTGCGGCACACCGCGGTTTTGGAGAATGGCCCGTGGCGCCGCACACTTGGGGTATTGTACACAGCCGGCGCCGCGCTGACACGTATTTCCGACGTAAAACGTCGTACGAGGGTGGCGGGAGAGGAGGGGGACCGCGCCCGGCCGTGGTAGGAGTGCCGGGCGCTCTTGACGGTGTGTCTTGCTTCTCGAATGGGGCGTTCCCGTGGGTCGGACGGCCGACCAGGGGGTCGGCCGCTACATAACCGGTCTTCCGTCGCAGGCTGATGGGGGACGACTACCCGTGTTTCATGACGGCAAGGCGATAGATGGCGCGGCCTTCGCGCGTGTACTTGATCTCGAAGTTGGTTTGCGGATTCTCGCCGTCGCTTCCGGAACCGGGCTCGTGGAACTCGACTTGTCTCAGAGACGGATGCGGACATACCAAGGCTTGGATTTCGTCGAAATACTCGGCGTGATCGGTTTGGATCGCCCAACGAGCACCGGAAGCCAGCGCCCGGACGGTTGCGTCCACGAAATCCGGCTGAAACAACCGGCGTTTGTGGTGTCGCTTCTTGGGCCAGGGATCGGGGTGGTAGATGTGCAAGCCGGCGAGGCATTCCGGCGGCAGGTGGTTTTTGACAAAATTTCCGGCGTCTGTGCGCATGATGCGCACGTTCTCGACGCCCCGACGCGCCATCCGGTCCGCGGCGTACTTGAAGTACTTGTTGGCCCATTCGATGCCGACGAGGCGTTTCTCGGGGAACGCCATCGCCCGTTGGAGCAGGAAGCCGCCCTTGCCGCAGCCGATCTCGAGCTCGATGTCGCCGGCGGACTCGAACCACTCGGCGGGATCGACGATGACGTCGGACTCTGGGGGTTGGACGATGATATCGTTGACGCTGACCATGTGTATCCCGTGCGTTGTTTCGCGGACGCGGCTGCGTCGCCGCGCGGCGCCGCCGGTTGGTTCGGTGTCGAATCGCTGGCGTCCGTCGTGCGCGTCGTCTATGATATCGTCGTGCAACGAGACTATTCTAACGCAACCAGTCTTGAGCGGAAGCTGTACGACAACGTTCGGATCGTTCGCGATCGAATCGGGGAGGCGTGTGTACGTGCGCATCGCGATCCGGACACGGTTGAATTGGTGGCAGTGACCAAGACCGTCGGGCTGAATGTGGTGCGGACCCTTCGGAGATTGGACATCCGCGATCTTGGCGAGAATCGGGTCCAGCAACTGGTGGATCGCGCTGAGGCGATCGGCTCCCATTCCGAGGGAACCACGGGCAACTCGTATGACCCGGTGGCGCCGGCGCGGCGATGGCACATGATCGGGAGTCTTCAGCGCAACAAGGTGCGATCGCTGCTGCCGTGGGTGTCGCTGATTCACTCTGTGGACCGTTTGCGCCTAGCGGAAGAGATCGACAAACGAGCGGGCGAGTTGCCGCGTCGGATCGACGTGCTGTTGGAGGTGAGCGGCGCGAATGAACCGGCCAAGGGCGGTGCCGCGGTATGCGCCGCGGGCCATTTGGGCGAGCAGATCGTGTCGATGCCCAATCTGCGGCTACGCGGTTTGATGACCATGGCCCCGCTCACCGCGGACCGGAGCGTCCAGCGCAACGCCTTCCTGCGGGTGTCGGAGCTCTTCGCGGAGATGCGGAGCGACTACGCCGTGGGCGACGTGTTCGACACATTGAGCATGGGAATGAGCGGGGATTTCGAAGTGGCTATCGAGTGTGGGTCGACGCAGGTTCGCGTGGGATCCGCCCTGTTTGACGGCATCAGCCCCGCCGAGTTGGGCTTGCCTGACGCCCCTTCCTGACCCGCCCCTCCGAGGGTCTTCTTGGATCCGCCCGCGACCATCGACCGTGCAGGGAGCGCATCCCAATCCGGGGGGCGGCGCTCTGCACCGTGGACATGCGTCGCGACCAGTCATTCCGAGCAGCCCCTGTTGTTCCGAGCCCCCCCCTGTCATTCCGAGCGTAGCGAGGAATCTAGCCGCGAATAGGGTATCGGCAAGATTCCTCGATACGCTCGGAATGACAAAGGGCTCGGAATGACGACGGGCTCGGAATGACAGAGGATCGCGTTGTCAGGCCTGACGAACCCTCCGTCCGTGTCCGCCGACGGAATCGCCACCCAATTTGGCGTACACCCCCGTGGAGGGGGCGGACCGTGTATTCCTGGAAAGCGACGAACCGACGCGGTACACTGGTGTCGGAGTCGACCCATGCCCAAGAGCGTCCGCATCGAGACCACGATCCCGAGCGCCTATTCCGATACGCGCGATGATGTGGTCAGCGGTCGGCCCGTAGCGGCGAGCCCTTCGACGTTTGTGAGGAATCGGCGAGACGGATTCATCCGCACGATAGAAACAGGCTCTCTCCGGCTAACGGCTGATCCGCCGCAGGCAGAATAACTGATAGCTGAGATGTCAGAGCAAGGCGATGAAGTCGTTCATTTCCATCCCAACGTCAATCGTGACGATTTGCCGGAGCAGACCGCGCGGGATGTCACGCCCTTTGTGGACCGGGACGGCCGTCTTGCGTCCGTCTGGATGCTCGAAGCGCCGGTGGGAACCTCGCCTGCGCGTCTCAACGAATCCGCGCCCCCGCAGGGCCTTCATCAACGTGCGTGCGGTGATCGCCGGTACGTGGGTCACGCGACGATCTCGAGATCGCGCACACCGACGAAACCCGCTAGGGGCGACGGCCTTTCGTCTTCCAAACAAAGGGCGGCAGCCTCGGCGAGGTTCTTCATCGCCTCGTCGAGCGTGCGCCCGTACGACCGGCAACCGCGCAACGTGGGGATCGACACAATGAAGACACCGTCTTCGTCCTGCTCAATCACCACCGGCAGATGGTACCGAACTGGTTTCTTCCTGCGAGCCATAGCCCAATGATACGCGATGAATCCTCGTACGACAAGTAGCCGTAGAGTAGGCTCTGCCCACCACCGGTGTGGCACCGGCATCTTGCCGGCGACCGATTTGCCGGCGGCCGATTCACGCGCGCCGACACCCCGTTCATTGGCTTGGTCGCTGCTCGCTGACGGCTACTTCTTGCACTTTGACCGAGATTGAGCTACTACGAAGCTAGCGTGTCCCGTGCCGCGACCGTAAGGGACGCACTTCTCAAGGCTCAAGATGCGTGACCGGTACCGCGCCCCGAAAGGGGCGTGGGTCGGGCCGCCTTTGCTCGCGGGTATGCCAGTACCTCACAACGAGGGCGCGTTTCGGTTTCGCGCCCTCTTTTTCTTGCGCTCGGCAGGCCGTTTTGTCGCATGTGTTGACGGTGCTGGCTCCTCTCGCCAGGCGCCAGTGACCAGAGAAGGGATGTGTTCCTCACCTTGAGGATCCGTCAGAGAGAAGCGGAGCGTCGACGCCCGGAGACGCCACCCGGACGACACCCACTGAAGACTCCCGGGCATAGGAGGACATCAAATGTGTGGTTTCAGAGTGATTGCAGCAACGCTCGCGTTGGCGACCGTGACGTCTTTCGCAACGACAGTGCGCGCGCAGACTACGTGGTATGTCGATGACGACAACTGCCCTGGTCCGGGTTCAGGGAGCCCGGCGGATCCGTTCTGCGCCATCCAGACGGGTATTGACTCAGCCGCCAACGGCGACACTTGCCTGGTGGCCCCGGGAACGTACTTCGAGACGATCAATTTCAACGGCAAAGCGATCACATTGCGCAGTTCCGATGGCTCCAACGTGTCGACCATCGACGGGACCGCCCTTAACAACAGCGTCGTCAAGTGCGTCAATAGCGAGGGATCCGACACGGTTCTGCAGGGATTCACTATCACCGGCGGAACCGGTAGCCCTCATCCGGGTCAGCCAAACCTTCTAGTAGGTGGAGGGATGCACAACAACGGAAGCAGTCCTACGGTGAACAACTGCGCATTCAATGGAAACACTCCGGGTAGCGTGGGCGGCGGAATGTTCAATATCAACAACAGCAACCCAACGGTCACGAACTGCACCTTCACCGGAAACTTGGCCAGCAACGGTGGTGCGATGTTCACTGACTCCGGTAGCCCACATGTCGAAGGATGCGTGTTCAGTCAAAACACCGTCGGAAACGACGGTGGCGCGGTCGTGAACACGACCAACAGCAGCGCTACCTTCACCAATTGCATCTTCCGTTCGAACCACGCGGGTGCGGACGGGGGTGCCATGCGCAACGTATCCAACAGCAACACGACGACGATCAACTGTCTTTTTGTCGGTAACACCGCCGCGCGTCACGGTGGCGCGATCGTCAATGAGGGCAGCGACCCCATCGTCGTCAGCTCGACTTTCTACAGGAACACCGCCGCCAATTCGGGAGGCGGGATCATCGTGGGATTCCAGTGTTGCAGCACCACCACGATCACCGATTCCATCTTCTGGGAGAACACGGACGCCGGCGGCTTGCACATGGACGAGTCCGCTCAGATACACGTTCACAACGGAACGGCCATTGTCGCATACTGCGATGTACAGGGCGGCTGGACCGGCGCGACTGGAACAGGCAACATCAACGCCGATCCGCAGTTTGTCGACGCCTTCGGTCCGGACGGGATTGTTGGCACCGAGGACGACGATCTGCGCCTTGCACCCGCTTCGCCGTGCATCGACGTCGGCGACAACACGGGCCTTCCTTCCGATACACTGGACCTCGACGGCGACGGCGACACCACCGAGCCGCTCCCCTTGGACCTGGACCGCAACCCTCGTATCGTTGACGGCGACGCCGATGGGACGCCCACGGTGGATATGGGTGCCTACGAGCTCGGTCCAAGCAATCAGTCGCCACTGTGCGATTCGGGAGGCCCCTACCCGGCGGAATGCACTGGGGGAAGCACGACAGTCGCGCTCGATGGGGCGGGGTCGATGGATGCCGACGGGGATTTGCTAGCGTACCTGTGGACCACGGATTGTCCGGGAGGGGTGTTTGACGATGCGGCGAGCCCAACGCCGGTGTTGACGGTCGGTTCGGGTGAGGCTTGCGGCTTGGATTGCGGGGTAACGCTCATGGTCGACGACGGCAACGGCGGGGTCGAATCCTGTTCGACGACGGTGTCGATCGCCGACACTACGCCGCCGGTGGTGACGTGCTCGGTGAGCCCGGTGAGCGGCGACGGGGACGACGACGAGGAGGAGCGGCTGATGATCAGCTACTCGGCCACCGATGCGTGCGGGGTGGTGATGACCGGGTCGGCTGTCGTGGACACGCCCTGCTGCCCGGTGCCGGTGAGCGACGGGCAGATCATCAAGTTCGAGTGCGCCGACCACCCCGAATGCGAACTGGAGCTCGACTTCGAGGAGGGCCTGTTCGAGATCGAAGCCGACACGGCTACGCTCTCGGTCACCGCCACGGACACCTGCGGCAACACGGCCACCTGCACGATCGACTTGTGCGTCTGGTCCGGACCGTAACCGGGCTACCGGCTGCATCCGGGCAGGGCGTGCGTTTATCAGAACGCCGCGGGACGTGGGTAGCGCGCGTGCGTGCGTGATAGGAACCGGCCAACGGCGGAACCGAGCAGAGGAGGCGTTCCGGACGATCCGCCCGCTTCATCGGACGGCGTGGACGCTCCAGAGCCCAAACTCGCCGCCCCCAATGGGATACCCCCTCGGGGTGGGGTGTGGCAATCTTCTGTGGCATCTTCGCACCAGTGTCCACGGTAGGGCGGGTTTCACCCACCGCAAGGTTCAAGAAGGCGGGTAAACCCCACCCTACCCTTGCGATGCCACGATCCTTGGCCACATCCCCCCTTCGCCCGGTCGGTTCGAGCGCTCGACAGACTCCCTGAATTGCTGCACAATGACGGTTTCCGCGCAATTCGCCGTGCGGAGCCGAACGACACGACGGGAGCAGCATCGGTATGGAACTTGACGACATCGTCAAACTGGCGGGTTCGGGCAACTTCAAGGACGTCGAACAGCACTGGATGTCCCTGATCGAGCGGAGCGACGTCTCCGTTCGAGACGTCATCGGGCTTGCCCCCATCCTCGATGAATACGCCAAGATTAACAAAGCGGACCAGGCTGAATCCCTGGCGTGGGCAGCGATCGAGTCGCTGAAAGAGAAGCGCGGCGACGAGGACGCGCTGCGGGCGGCGAAGCCGTTCCTTCTCAAGCTCAATAAGAGCGGCGAGCTGAAGCGCTTCGCTGAGCAGTTGTACCGCGAGGTCTACGCCGACCGCGAAGGGCTGGACGCGCTGGTTGAAGAAGCTGGGATTGGTGGCGGGCGTCCTCCGCGACGGGCGATTCGAACGCTTGACGTGTGCCTCGCGATGACTCCGGGATCCTACGTGACGCATCGTGATGACGACATGGCTGCCAAGGTCGAGTCGATGGACACGTCGGACTGGCAGATTACGGTGGACACAGGAAAGCGCACGGAAACGCTCGGTCCGGTTGAGTTCGCCGATCAATACGCACCGTGCGACGATGACGATTTTCGTGTCCTGGCCCGGTTCGACAAGGGTCGCCTTCAGACGACACTGAACAAGAAGCCTGCTGAAGTCATTGAGAACATACTGAAATCGCAGGGCAATCGCCTGGACAGCGACGAGTTGAAGGCGGTCCTGACGCCGCGCTTCATGCCGACCAGCGACTGGTCCAAGTGGTGGACCAAGGCGCGCGCGGCAATAAAGCGCTCGGGACACATCAAAGTCGAAGGGCGGTCGCCGTATCAACTCGAGTTCATCCCTGGCGGGCACGCGTTTCAGAACGAATTCGCCGAGCTGTTTGAGGGGCTGGGCTCGCCGGCGGAGGAGTTGTCCGCTTTCGAGGGGTTCATCCGCGACTGCAAGGCTCGCGACGATGCGCCCGACAGGGAGATTCTCAAGCGACTTCGCGACACAGTTGCGCATCGGGCCGAGCGCCTCGACAAGAAGCACGCCGACCCCGTGCTGGCCGAGCGGCTGGTCGAGTCGGTCATCAGCCAGGCGCTCGGTGAGGAGGACTCCGATCGGGCGGCGGTTGCGGTACTCTCGTCCGCACCAAACCCGGCCGCCCTGATGAAGGCATGCGAGTCCGCCCCGCTGTGGCGACACGCCAGCGCGTGTCTCAAGAGCGCCAGACCGCAGGATTGGGTGGAAGTTCTCGCGGCAGCCTTACCTTGGGCTCCGTCGCAGGCATGCAGCGATCTCGCGGAGATGCTTGACGCGGTTGAACTGCCCGAATCGCGCATGGAGGAGATGATCGGGACGATCGTGTCGGACGCGCCGACGACGTTTCGGGCGCTCTTCTGGCTTTGGGACAAGGGGTTGGAACGGGATCGATGGAAGTCGGTCGCGCCAATCACCGTCCTGACCCGCATGCTGTGGCTTTTGGGAGACGTGCAACGCAGCGATCAATACCCGCCGTCGGTGGTCCGGCAGGTATGCACGACCGCCCGTGTTGTGCTCTCAGCCCGAAAATACGGTCGGTACCTCGCGTGCCTGGAGACCCTCGAAAGCGGCATGGGGGCGGCATTGCGGACTCAGGTGCAGCGTTTGGACAACCTCGGGCGCAAGGTCGAGGAGGACCTGCTCAACCGCATCCGCAGCCGGTTTCCCGAGCTCTACCATAAGGCGCAGAAATCCAGGTGGGAACAGGAGGATGTTCTTTACGTGACGCGCGAGGGCATGGCGCGAAAAGAGGGGGAAATCAACGAAATCGCCAACGTGAAGATGCGCGAGAATGCCAAAGCCATCGGTGCCGCGGCCGAGAAGGGTGATCTCAGCGAGAACTCCGAATACAAGTTTGCCCTCGAAGAGCGCGACCTGCTGCGGGCCAGACTCGCTCAGATGCAGAAACAATTCGCCATCGCCCGACCACTGCAACCGGAGCAAGTCCCCGACGATCACGTCGGCGTCGGAAGCAAGGTCGAGCTTCGTCACCTCGAAAGCGGTGAAGTTAAGGAACTGACCTTTCTCGGACCGTTCGACGCCGACACTGATGCCCACATCTACAACTACCAAGCGCCGATTGCTCAGGCGTTGATGGGTTCCAAGATCGGAGACCGCGTGGAACTTGAGGCGGTCTCACCGGAAGGGATCTACGAAATCGTCGGGCTACGACCCTGGACCGCCGAGTAATCGACGGAATCAGTGCGAATGATGTGCCGCCAGGGCGTTCGCTCTGGCGTCGCGGGTCATGAGCATCGGGAAGATGATGTCGCTGACGCAGCAGGGGATCATCACCGCCACGATGACGAAAACGAATATCTTGCCGAGGTCGTCGATCCAGCCCAGCCGGCTGAACGGAGCGATCAGGTAGAAAATGCTGGCGGACGTCGACGCTAACACGTGGAGCGCGTGGCTGAAGAGCGTGCTCCTTGACACGCCTGTGGCTGCGCCGAGTCCGACAAGGACACCCATGACGGCGAACGGCAGGACCAATCCTGGATTCTCAATGACGCATATGTGAGGCGGTACGTCCTTGCCCATGAGGATCAGCGACAGGTGCGGCAATCCGATGTCGCTCAGACCGCACACGCCGACCGCGCCGGCTAAGCCCACCAAGATTGCCTTCAACGCGTTTTTGTCATAGCGCCAGAACATCGCGGTAGTGGCCGCGGCGGAGAAGAACATGTGAGCCGGGTGGAACAGGTGGAAGAGGGTGAAGAGGTTTGATTCCTCGTGATCGTGCCCGGTTTGCCCCGCGGCCGCGTTCTCGGGCGCGAGGAAGCACATTAGGCCGGCGAAGATCAGCCCGATGGCGACGGCGGAGACCGAGAAGGGCATGTGTTCGAGCAACTCCATCTGGAGCGCCGCCCGGAAACCGCCGCCGTGGGCGTGATGATGATGCCCCTCGTCCATAGCACATACCTTTCCACGGGTGCCGCTTCCGCATCCGGTTTGGATTGCGCGAAGGCGGATTATGTCACCGACGCCAGCGGCACGCAATCGCCGGATTCACGTCGCTGTGATATGATCCGAGCGACGATCACCCGGCAAAGGAGCCCATGCCCATGTCCGCTCAGATAGCGCTGGCCACACTACTCGGCGAACACACCATGGAATCGGCGCCGGAACTCGTGCTGGACGAAGGCGACGGTGCGGTGCGGTGCGTCGCCTGCGGGCACCGTTGCGTCATTCGCGACGGCCGTTCCGGGGTCTGCCGCGTGCGATTCAACACAGGGGGCAAGCTTCGCGCCCCTGCCGGATACGTTGCCGGACTGCAAGTGGATCCCATAGAGAAGAAGCCCTTCTATCACGCCTATCCAGGTCGCGACGCACTGTCCTTCGGTATGCTGGGATGTGACTATCATTGCGCTTACTGTCAAAACTGGATCACAAGCCAAGCTCTGCGCGACGGCAACGCGGTGTCACCGCCCCGGTTTTATGACGCGGCGACACTGGCGGATCTCGCGGTGAAGAACCGGGCACCAGTCGTCGTCAGCACTTACAATGAGCCACTGATCACGGCGGACTGGACAGTGCAAGTGTTCGACGAGGCGAAGCGGAGGGGGCTAATCTGCGGGTTTGTTAGTAACGGAAATGCCACGCCCGAAGTATTGGAGTACATTCGCCCGTATGTGGATCTATACAAGGTTGATCTCAAAAGTTTCGATGATCACTCGTACCGTCAACTGGGCGGAGCCATCAAGCCCGTGCTCGACTCGATTCGGCTGCTCCATCGGATGGCGTTCTGGGTGGAAATCGTGACGCTTGTCGTTCCGGGATTCAATGATTCGGACAAGGAGCTGACACAGATTGCGGATTTCATCGCGGGAGTGTCTGTCGACATTCCCTGGCATGTGACGGCGTTTCACGCGGACTACAAGATGGTCAATCCACCGGCCACGACGGTCGAACAACTGATCCGAGCTTACGACATAGGGCGGCGTTCGGGTCTGCGGTTTGTCTATCCAGGCAACATGCCGGGTGCTTTTGGCGATCGTGAGGACACACACTGTCCCGGGTGCGCCGCGTTGTTAATCCGCCGCAGAGGGTTTTCGGTTTTGGAGAATCGTATGACCGACGGTGCCTGCCCGAGTTGCGGGCATTCCCCACCGGGCGTGTGGGAGGTGTCGCCGCCGTCCGGTTCCCCCGGGCGCGCGGTTCCGCGTCCGCTCGCAGCGGACTGAGTCCAACCGCTTCCACGGGGATCGATCCTGTGGCTACGATTACCGCGCCGCCGTACAATGACATCCATGGCGTGGCAACTGTTCACGCAATTCCCAGCGAGATGTTATGCGGATTTCTGAATTTGTTAGCATGATCGACCACACGCTTCTCAAGCCGGAGGCTACGCCCGATCAAGTCGACCGGTTGTGTGACGAAGCCATTGAATTCGGTTTTCGTACAGTGTTCGTCAACCCGATGTTCGTTGGCCGCGCCGCCAAAAGACTTCGGAATGCGGACACGGTCGTCGGATCCGTGGCCGGATTTCCGTTGGGGGCGAGTCGTCGCGAGACCGTCGTCGACGAGGCCCGTCGGGCAATCGATGCGGGCGCTCACGAGGTGGATATGGTGGCGTGGGTGGGTGGATTGGTCAGTGCGGACAAGAGCGCGGTCGTCGACACGATCCAGGAGGTTGCCTGCGCGGCACACGGTTCTGGATCCGGACGAATTCTCAAGGTGATTTTGGAGGCAGGGGTGCTCACCGACGAGCAGATCATCTTCGGCTGCCGATGTGCGGCGGAGGGTGAAGCGGACTTCGTCAAGACGTCGACCGGATTCCACCCGGCTGGCGGGGCGCACGCGGAGCACGTGGAATTGATGCACCGACACGCCGCGCCGCTTAAGGTGAAAGCATCCGGCGGGATACGCTCGCTGGCTACGGCGATGGCGATGATCGAAGCGGGAGCGTCACGCCTTGGCACATCCGCAGGCCTTGCGATCCTGGGCGAATTTGAGCGGCGGGGGGATTCTGACGAATCCGCGCTGGCGGTTTGACTTCTCAAGCGTTGCGCGGCTACCATCGACGTGCCGGAAACAGAAGAGGTGAGCCATGGCGAAGAAACAAGAGGTCGAGTCGTGTGGCCATTGCGGGGCCAGCGTCTATCCGGAACATATCGAATCTGGCAAGGCGGAGGTTATCGAAGGGATTCTGCGTTGCCCGTTCTGCCTTGAGGAGTACAAAAAGACGCACCACACGGACGAGACGCGTTTCGAAGGCCAAGCCACGATGAACGCACCCGGTGAGGGTGCGGATTTCACACCGATCAAGTTCGACGACACTGCTTCCCCAGCCATGTCGAGTGCGTCTCTCCGATCGATCGGTGGTGGCGGAGAGTCGTTCGCTGGTGCGGATGCTATTCAGGACGAGTCGCATCTGAAGCGATCGCTCGTCGGCGAGGGTACGAGCGCGACGCGATGCAGGACGTTTCACGCCAAGCTCAACGACGGCGCCGTCGCCTTCCTCAACAAACACGTGAACGATTGGGCGGACGAGCACCCCGACGTGTTCATCAAATTCGCCACGTCGACGATCGGGGTCTGGGAGGCTAAGAAAGCCGACCCCCACCTGATCGTCACGGTTTTCTATTGATCTTGAAGACGTGTGGTTGGTTCCGCCCGTTTGCCGCGTCACCCAGCGGCGCGACGTCGCTCTTAATCGTTTAGCGGAACGAGCGTTCTCTGCGCTTCTTTCGGCGCCGATATCGGCAATGTGACGGTGAACGTGCTGCCACGGTCCACCTCGCTCTCGACGGTGATTGAGCCGCCGAGCATGTTGACGAGTTCCTTGGTGATCGCCAGTCCCAGGCCCGTACCGCCATGCTCCCGCGTGAGTGACGGGTCAATCTGGCGGAACTTCTCGAAGATGAGTCCGAATTTTTCTTCCGGGATGCCCGGGCCGGTATCGCTGACGCGGATGCGTACCGCGTCGTTTTCGGACTCCGCGAGTGCGATCCCGACGCGTCCGCCGTCCGGCGTGAATTTGATCGCATTACTGAGCAGGTTGTACAGGATCTGCTTCACTTTCCCTGGGTCGGAGCGTATTAACGGCGTGTCCCCGATCAGCGGTTGGAGATCGATCCCCTTCTTGTCCGCCAGCGGACGCACGAAGTTGATCAGCGCGTCGCACGTTTCCACGAGCGAGAATTCGGTGATATGCAACTCGACCCGCCCGGCTTCAATCTTCGCCAGATCGAGAAGATCGTTGATGAGGTCGAGCAGTGATCTGCCGTTGCGCAAGATGTTTCCGGCGTAGCGGACCAGCCGTGTCCTGTCCTCCGGCGGATCCTCCAGGGCATCGCGAAGCAGCTCGGCGAAGTTGATAATCAGACCTAGCGGCGTGCGCAGTTCGTGGCTGACGTTTGCGATGAATCCGCTCTTGAGCTTGTTTGATTCATAGAGGGCGACGTTTTTCTCGCCGAGTTCGCCGAGTTTGACGTCGAGCGACCGGTTGATTTTCCACAAATCTTCGTGGGACCGATTGATGCGCACGAGCATGTCGTTGAAGGCATCCCCGAGTTTCTCGTACTCATCACCCGTCGCGATTTGCGCCCGTACGTGAGTGTCACCGGTGGTCACTTGCTCCGCGATCGCGCGCAGACGTCGAACCGGTGATAGGATCAGACGTTGCGTCACCAGGTAGAAAACGAGAATCGCCAGGAACCCGCCCGACAGTCCCGCAAGCGCGAGCACGATCGCGCTCCAGTAACGCGTCTCGCCGACAACCGAAAGGCGAACGTCAACGATTCCGCGCAGGTGTCGTGGCTGGGGGTCGGTCTCGGGCGCCCGGACCGCCATCGCCAGACGGACAAAACGTCCATCTGGCTCGGTTTGGAATTTGTGGACGTAGGTTCTGCCCGGCGCGTTGCGAAGGATACGAATGGCTTCGATTAGGAAACCGCGCGGCGCTTTCTCGCGGAGTTCAGGTTCCCGGTCCACCGAGAGGAACGTGGGCGGAGCGGCGGAGATTTTCAGCGCCCTCGCGACGTCCGGCCAGTCGCGATCGAGCTGCGCCTGGGCTGACTTCCAATCCTGCGAATCCAGGTTTGCAGCAAGGCGGGCCTCGACGGCCAGGAGTTCCGCCCGGCGTACCTCGGATGTTTCAGCCAAGCTGTTCATCTGAATCCACGGTAAATAAAGCGTTGCACCGAGGATCGCGAGCACCGCTACGCCGAACAGCACGCGACACTTGGTCGCCAGCGAAATGTCTCTCCAGAACCGGCGTAACATGCCTCGTAGCTTAACCGATTTTCCGGCTGGTGGTCGCACTCCGTTGTCAACGCATCGCGAACTCGCACAGGCGTTTGGGACAGGTGCAGCCCGGGTGGTGGTTGCACGCGGCGCCGCGCTCCACTATCTATGGGTTGGCGACGCCTTCCGTCGGATCGGTGTTGGGGTTGGAATGGGATCGTCAGATGTCGCGATATGCATGTGTCACGAGGGGTTTGGCTTGCGCCGCCGGCTGGCTGATGATCGCCGCCCCGGTGGATGCGATTGACCCTGCGCTATCGGCGGCGGTTCCCGCGGATGCGCTAGCGGTGGTGCTCCTCGATGTCGACCATGACGCCCCCAGACCGCCGAGCGCCGTCGATGTGGCAGCCGGGGCTGTCCGGCGAGCACGGGACATGGGTCTGCTGTCGGGTCTTGGTGTGCGCAATAGCCTGATCCTGGACGCGTTTTCCGAGATTCCACGCCTCACTGCTCGTCACCCTATCGCGCTTGTGCTGCACGATGCGCACGCGACGTCGCTCGACGGTGGTGGCCACAAGCTCGCCGACATCCAAGTCAGCCTCTTGCTGCGGACCGGGGGCGCGACCGATGGTGTCACGGGGCTGGTTCAGCGATTCCTGACGCGCTACACCAATTCCGATGTGTCGCGAATCCACGAACGAAAACGCGGATCGTTCGTGCGATACACGCTGACCGATTCGCGCCTGCCCGAATGGGCGGACGTCGACTGGGGCGGAGTGGACGATTACTACGTCATCAGTCTGGGCAAGGGCGCGTTTGACAAGGCAGCCGGTGCGATCGAGGGGGGTCGCGCGCGCCTCAACTCCGACACATGGTTCGTCGAATGCGAGGAGACGCTCGATACCGCGTCCGCGCTCGCCGCATGGTACGTCGATTTTGACGGGCTCAAGTGCGCGTTGGGGCCGGGACTCGGCGGTCTCGAACAGGAGGTGGCGCACGCCGTGGCCCAGCCCGGCGTCGATCGCTCCATGTGGGCGGTGGGTGTTCACGATCGGGGGCTGCGGTTCGAGTACTACCAGGCCATCGACGAACGGAGCCGATTGTACCGCGTGGCGACGCCTGCGACGCGGGCTGACCTTGGCGCCGGCATGATTCCGTCGCGGGCGACGTGGTACGCGCTGATCGGATGGGATCCGACCGCGGCCGTCACGGGCTACGCGACCGCCTACGTCGCATCGCATGATGCGAAAACACAACAACGCCTCCGAAGCTACTGGTCAGAAATCGAGCAATCCCTCGGCGTCTCCGTGGAGCGTGACCTGCTCTTCCAACTGAGCAACCGCGTGCTTGCCCACAACGACCCGCAGCATCCTCTGATCCCGGGGTGTATGAGTACGTTGCAGTTCGAGATTGTGGGTTCGGCGACGACGGTTCGCTCGACGTTGGACAAGTTCCTTTCGCGCTGGCGACAGGAGTTGATCGGACCGTTGGGCGGGGCGATCCTGCCAACCCTGCACCGGGGGGACGACGGCGTGTGGTTTCTCCAGTGCGGATTCTACGGACCCGCGCTCGCGGTGCACGACCGCTGGCTCGTCGTCGGCACCTCGCCGCATGCGGTCCGACACAATATCGCCCGCATGTCGCTTCAGGCGACGGCGCTCGCCGATGATCGACCTTCGCCATGAGCGATGACAACCGGCTTTACACTCCTCAGTTCTTCCAAGTGCTCGCCGGCGCCATGCTGACCATGGTGGCGGTGTCGATGCAGTTCCACTTCGGGGAATACGTCGCGTCGCTTGGGTACAGCGTCGCCATTCTGGGATGGATCGCTGGAATCGGCGTCGTCGGAAGCATGCTGCTGCGACCCTACGTGGGAACGTGGATCGATCGCTTCGGGTGTCGCCCGTTTTTCTTCGCCGCCGCGCTCGGAGCAGCGGTGGCCAATCTCAGCTTTCCGCACACGCGTACGTTTTGGGTGATCTGCGTTGTGCGAATTCTAATGGCCGCTTCCTACGCGACGTTTCTCACGACGGTGGCGGTCTACGCGGCGCACGCCGCACCCGCCCGACGGCGCGCCGAGAGCCTCGGAACGGTCGGCATCGGCGGGTTTCTAGGCATGATGATGGGCCCCGCGATTGGCGACATCATTTTCGCATCCGGCGGGGCGACGCAAGCCTCCTTCGTTCGATTCTTCTCCACGATGGCGGTCGTCAGCCTTCTCGCCGGCGTCGTCGTCGCCAATGTTCGCGTTCGCGCCCCCTCGCCACACATCGAGGCGCCGGCAGTCGGCAAGCTGCTTCGCGACTACTGGCCGGGAGGGGTGCTGCTGGTCTGCGTCGCTTTCGCCATGTGCCTGACGATCCAGATGACCTTTCTGGAGCGATTCGCGCACGATCGCGGCTTCGAAAACATCCGCTGGTTCTTCCTGGCCTACGGCGTGGCGGCGATCTTGCTGCGTATTTTCTTCAGACGTGTGCCGCAGCGCTTCGGTCGACATCGCGTGTGTTCGCTCGGCCTGTGCGTGATGGGGTTTGGGGTTATCCTGTTCATTCCTGTGCGCGCCCAATGGCACCTTGTGTTCCCCGCGCTGTTGATGGGATCGGGGCACGCGTTCGTCTTTCCATCGATGGTCGATCTGGTGGCTGATCGCCTCCCCGTCGCGCATCGAGGCGTCGGAACGTCACTCGCCCTCGGCGCCATGGACGTTGGTTTCGTGCTTGGCGGCGTCGTCTACGGCCAGTTGATCGGACTGTGTGGATTCGAGACGACCTTTGTAACGGTCGGGGGCCTGACTGTCGGCGCGGGAATGTGGTTCATCACGCGCCGGCCCTGCCCGCACACCCTCAATCCCGAATCTTCTTCTTCGGAACCGGCTTGACTCCCGACACTCACGGGCGTCTTGGAAACTCCGGCCCGTCGTGCGTGGGTTGCGGCTGATCCGTAAACTCCGCAATGTAGCCAGTAATTACACGTACCGCAGTCGCCGCACATGGGAAGAGGGCGACATTAGCTAAGTGCGTTAAGCTAGTGTCAGAATCTGTCACTCCCGCAACAGTCATTTCCCAAATGCTGCTTGCCTCCGGCCGGTGCGGGTTGTAGGTTGAAAGTGGGTGGAGAAGAGGCATGACACACACCAGCAACGCAACGCAACGCAACGCACGCCGTCCGCGCCGCCGCCATGTAGCGTCCGACCCCCTGGTCGGACGTCCTTACGCCACCCCTTCTCCCCAACGTCAAACCACCGCGTGTCCTTCTGGCGCCCACCCCATCACACCGCTCGCGCGTCATTCAGAACCGGTGAATACCCGCTGGAAGAGCCCGAAGTCATGAAAATCCACATCCCCGTCCAGGTTCATGTCGGCAAAAAGGCAGCCGCCGAGCGTTGCCGTCTCCGGACCGCTGGCGTCGATGCACTCCAGGAAGAACCGGAAGTCCTCCAGATCGAGCAACCCGTCCCCGGTCATGTCCCCGGACCCCGGATCGGGGATGCGCCCGAATCTGACATAGTCCCAACTAGTGACGTTGTCTTCAGTCGCGGCTTTCGCGCCGAAGACGATGAAGGAATCGTCGGTGGGATAGAAGGCCTCGGCCTCACCGGCGTCGACGACTTCCCCATCGATCGTGAAACTGTAGGTTCCGGTCGGAGGATTGTTGAAGAGCTCAAGTCGGAACAGATGGGACCCGGGTGCGAAATCAGCGAAGACCAAAGGGAACTGCGACCCACGCTTGAATGCAAGAGAATCTTCGCCGATCGTGAAATGGTACAACACTCCGGTCGTCCCGGACGCGACGATCGACGCCGGCGCGACGGCGGAAAGGACGAGCGGGGCACTCGAAACTACTATCCACTCCATGAACCAAGCGTCATCACCGGCCTGGTCGTCCAA
>JAJDDS010000383.1 GCA_029260195.1 Phycisphaerae bacterium | reverse complement strand
GTGACGGGACTGTACGACGCGCGGGGGAATATGCTCGAGCAGACCGAGAACCTGCCGATACTGTCGTTCTCGCTGGGGCCGGTGTGCAAGTACATTATTGAGTATTTCGGTGACGACATTCACGAAGGCGACGTGATCTTCCACAACGACGTCTTCAGCATGGGCAATCAGCACAACGACTTGGCCGTGTACAAGCCGATTTTCTTCGAGGGGCGCCTTGTTGCGTGGTCAGCCTGCAAGGGGCATCAGGCGGACATCGGGGGGGCTGTCGCGGGTGGATACAATCCAAACGCGACGGAAGTGTGGCAGGAGGCGCTGCGAATTCCGCCGGTCAAGGTGTACGAGCGGGGGAAGCTGCGGAAAGACGTTTGGGATTTGATTTTCGCGAACATTCGGTTCGACATTGTGGCGCAGGACATGCGGGCACAGATTGGGTCGTGCGTGGTGGGTGAGCGCCGGATGGTGGGGTTGTTGGAGAAGTACGGGCGAGACTGTTTCGAGGCGCACAAGGAGGCACTGTTCGCGTCGACGCGGCGGATGATGGAGTCTGAGATCGGGGGGATTCCGAACGGGGCGTATGAGGGTGAGTCGACCATTTACTATGATGGGGGGAATCCGGGCAAGCGATACAGGATTCGGGTGAAGGTGATCGTTGAGGACAAGCGTATCACGTTCGACTACACGGGGACCGATCCGCAGTCGAATGCGTTCGTCAATGGGACGTACACATCCAGCGCGTCGGCGGCTGTGTTGACGTTTTTGCAGATGGTCAACCCGGACATTCCGCACAATCAGGGGATAGTCGAGCCGATTAGGATCATCATTCCGGAGGGTACTATTCTGAACGCAGCCTATCCCGCGGCTACGACGTACGGGAACCACTTGTGCCCGTCAAACGCGGACGCGATTGCCCGGGCGCTGGGGCCGGTTGTCCCGGATCGCGTGTCAGCCGGCTGGAATCATCTGCTGTGTTCCCTGACGACGGGGATCGATCCGCGAACCAATGACAAGTATGTGGACATTTGTTTCATGGGACTGAAAGGTGGGTCGGGAGCTGTTCGGGGTGTGGACGGGTATGACCACATCGGGATGATCGATGCGTCGGGAGGACTACTGGATCAGGACTACGAGATGTTCGAACAGCAGACGCCGCATCTGTTGTTGAGGCACGAGTATCTGTGCGACTCGGCGGGCGCGGGGCAGTGGCGCGGGGGGCTGGGGGTGGAGACGGAATTCGAGATCGGGTCGGATGATACGCAGGTAGTAATCTTCGGGGACGGTGACGTCGAGCCAGCGTTTGGCCTGTTCGGGGCGGGTGATGGGAGTTTGAATTCGATCACGTTGCGCTCTCCCGATGGCGCGGAGCGCAGGCCGCTGAGTTTGGACCTTTTGACGGGCGTTGCGAAGGGGACGGTTTATCATCAGTTGGCTGGTGGGGGTGGGGGGTATGGGCATCCGTACGATCGGACTGCGGAGCGGGTGGCGGAGGATGTGCGCGACGGGGTTATTTCGAAGGCGATTGGGCGTGAGGCGTATGGGGTCGCGTTGGGCGGGGGCGGGTATGACGTGGACGAGGCGGAGACGGCTCTGCTGAGGAGCGAACAACGGACGTCCAAGGGAACGTGAGACGATGGATTTTTCGCTGACGGACGATCAGAAGCAGTTACGCGACACGTTCGCTCGGTTTTGTGACGAGCGGATTCGTCCGCGCGCTGAAGCCATTGACGAGGCGAAGGCGTTTCCGCGGGAGATGTTTGCGGAGCTGGCCGAGTTGGGGTTGTTCGGGTTGCGCTATCCGGAGTTGCTGGGCGGTGTCGGGCTCGATCTGTTGTCGTTTTGTCTGGCGATCGCCGAGATCGCGCGGGGGTCACTGTCGTTGGCGGCGTCCGCGTCGATGCAGTCGGTGATGGGGACGCATTTCTTGTATGCGTATGGCGACGCGGAGATTCACGAGACGCTGCTGGCGCCGGCGATTCGAGGTGAGAAGATTGGCACGATTTGCATCACGGAGCCGAATGCGGGGAGCGATTTGTCGTCCATCGCGACGTCAGCGGAGAAGAACGGGGACGGGTATTCATTGAACGGTCAGAAGACGTGGATTACGTCGGCGCCGGTTGCGGACTTTTTTACGGTGTTCGCTCGGGCTGGGGAGGAGCGGAAGCTGACAGTTTTTCTGGTTGAGAAGGGGACGCCGGGGCTGCGAGTGGGGCGGACGATCGAGAAGATGGGGTGCTGGGCGTCGCCGACGTCGGAGGTGTTTTTCGATAACTGTGTGGTGCCGGAGAGTCGTCGTCTTGGTGAAGTGGGCGAGGGGGAGAGGGCGCTGCGGAAGCTACTGTCGGGTGTGCGCATTTTGACCGGCGCGTTGGCGATCGGTGTGGCGCGTGCGGCACTTGACGATGCGCTCGCGTACGCAGCCGACCGCAAGCAGTTCGGGAAGCCGATCAGCCGGTTCCAAGCGATTCAGACGCATCTAGCAGAGATGGGTACGGATCTGGAGGCTGCGACGCACTTGGTTCACTACGCAGCCTGGTTGAAGGACACGGGGCAACCGCATGCGCGGGAGTCGGCGATGGCGAAGCTCTTCGCGACGGAGCGGGCGGTGAACATCTGCGATAAGGCTACGCGTGTATTGGGATCGTACGGATACGCGATGGAGTTCGCGGCGCAGCGCTATCTGCGGGACATCCGGTTTACACTGTACGGCGGCGGTACGAGCGAGATACTGAAGATGGTGATCGCGCGGGAGATGACAACTTGATGGTGTCGAACAGGAGCATCCGGGTCCTGGTGGCGAAGGCCGGGCTGGATGGGCAT
>JAJDDS010000382.1 GCA_029260195.1 Phycisphaerae bacterium | reverse complement strand
CTCGAGCACCGCATGCTCGACCACGATGTCCTTCAAGTCCTTCTCGATCAGTTCTTGAGCCGTGATCTTCGGTATGAACTTCGCATCGCGGTCCTTCTTGGGATCGGCTGTATAGAGCCCATCCTCATCCTTGACGTAGATCATCGACCGCGCGCCAAACACCTCGCTAACGAGGTACGATCCGGTGTCCGTCCGATGGGGCGGAATGCGCCCGACCTTCGGATTCTCCTGCCAGAACGTGTACGGCGGCATCCCGAAAAACACCACCGCCTGCCGCTCGCACAGGTACAGCGGCAGTTGCGGAAACTGAATCGGCTCGATGAACGGGACGCCATGTTTCGCCAGCAGATAGTGGATCATCCGCGCGTTTTGCATACTGACGAACGTCCCCAGGACACTCAGCACACCCGTCGGCAACCCCAAGTCCAGACCCACGCTGTAAGCGTGACGCGCCCGCGTCCCCGCCCCCGTCCCGATGACCATCTTGTGATGCGGCAGGTTCTCAACCACCTCATCGAGAATCGGAAGCAGCGCCTTGCGACCCCGATCGATGCAGCTCTGCCCACCGATCTTCACCACGTTCGCTTCCGGAAGAATCTGCACTACCGGATGTTCCGCCGACGCCTCCGCCAACCGCTCATCCGTCAGCGATCCCGAGATCAGCCGCGCCCCAAGCGCCGTCAACAAGTCGTCCGTCATCGCCTAACGATCCCTTTCATCTCAATTCTCGACGCCCCCGCGTTAACCAGGCGCATCGGAAAACCGAACCGGGCTAAGTGTGTACACCTCGCGCGACTCAAGCGTCGCACGCGTGTCACCGAACCGCTCAACCGCCCACCGTTCAACCTCATCCAACACCGCGTCGCGCGTCGCGCGATCGACGCCGACTCCGCCGAGTTCGCGCTTGTCCCGCCACGCGCCGACCATCTCCGAAACGCTCCCGCGGTGCATCCAAACCGCCGCATCCACTGGCTCAACCGCGACACCACCGGCAGCCGTCAGCGCCGCCCCGACCGACGAATCCGCGCCTCGCGACATGCGCGGCTCGACTCCACGCTCGCGAAGCGCCTCCCGCATCCTACCCCTCAGAAGCTCCCGATACCCCCACGGGTCGCGCCGAGCACGCCCGGTGATCCACCAGACCACCCGCGCGCCGACACGCCGAACCTCCCGAGCAATATGCTCCGCGTCAAGCAGCTGCGCCACCCGGGACGCAAACACACAGCACGCCACACCATCCCCCACCGGCCAGCGCCCGTCGCAATCGCACGCGACCACCCTACCTCCTGCCGGACCCGCCGCCACCGGGTTCCGACCGACCGCCAGCATACCCACCGAAGCGTCAAGCCCCAAGTACCGCGGCGCCACTTCCGACAAATGTCGGCCGATCTCTCCCGTACCAGCCCCCAGCTCCAGCACCATTTCCCCCACCTGCGGCTGTACCAACTCCATAATCGCCGCCGCGATTCGGCCGGCTGAGTCGTCCCCCAGCCCGGCGTCTCGATCGAACCGATCCGCCCGATCGTCAAAATCGCGCCTCGTGTGACCGCTTCCCATCCCCGCCCCAGTCATTCAAAACCTCGACGCCGTCGCAGGTCACCCGCGCGTAGCGGACCGAACTGTCCGAAAAGCAAAAACCCCGGCAACACCAGCATCGCAGCCGCCGTCCCAATCTCACCGCACAGCGGCGACGTCGGAGTCTCCGGAGCGTCCGAAACGCCGCCGCCTCCACCTGCCCCAGCGGCGCCGCTGTCAGGGACCGGATCGTCCCCCTCGACCACACCGCCACCTCCCGGCGACGCCGGCTGGGCTGTCAACGCCAATCGCGGCCGACCAGCCTCGATCTTCCAGTCCACCGAATGAAACGTAAACCCCATCCCGCCCTCGGACGCGGCCAACACCAGCGTCAACTCCTCGCCCGCCGCAATATCCGCGACGAATCCGCCCGTCAATACGAGTTTCAGGTCAATCATCCCGTCCGATCCAGTATTTCTGAAACCGCCCAGAACCTCGTCCAACCCCGAATCCAGACGCGCACGGCTGGAATGATACGAAAGGTCGCTCCCCGTCACAGAGCCCGGCGACGCCGGCGTCCCCTCACCCTCAGTCCATCCGTCGTTGGCAACCCAGTTTACCGTGAACGCACCCACGCCGCGCGCGAACACCGGGTTCCGGGGAACGGCGACCGCTTCGATCGCTAGCGTCGCCCCCGTCAGCGTCCACCCGCCCGCGCCGAACGTCGTATTGAATCCCGCGACCGCGACGGACGCGTCGAACTTCAACCAGCTATCCGCCTCGCCTTGCACCGTACCGAGCCCGTTCGTGCTGGCGCCGCCCGCCACGTGCAACCCGCCCGCACTGCCCAACGTCACGAACCGATCCAATCCACGCGTGAATCCGTCTTCTGACGGCGCCAGATGCGATTCCGCACTCTGCCCGTCCACGCCGGGCGCCACGAAACCGAAAGCACAGACCCCCATGATCCATCGCCGTCTCGATGCGTTCATGCTCACTCCACCTTCTTCACCTGCGCCAATTCGCCCACGACAGACCCGACGCCCATGCTGCGAAACATAACCGTAAACCGGACCATCTCCAACACAACCCGTGACACCGCCGGACCATTCCAAGTGCCCGGTCGCCCATCGCGCGAAAACACGAACGCCGCCCCAAAACGCGACCGTCGATGATTGCCTTTAACTTTCTTCAAACTTATTCCGAAAACACACATACATGATAGAGATTCCGCCGGAAGGCTGACACCCGCACGATTGCGGACCATCCGTTCACGCCCCCGGCTAACGCGAACTCAGGATCGCAGTTTCGAGGAGCATGCAGATGCCAACAACCACAACAGCACGCAAACGCACCACCAAACGCGCCACCGGCGCACGCAAGGTGAAGAGAAAGACCGCCAAGACGTCCAGCCGCGCTACCGGTCGGCGCGCCGCGCCGAAGAAGGCGTCAACCAAGAATACCACCGCAAAACGCAAATCCACAAGCGCGTCAGCCACACGTTCTACCTCGAGCACCGCCAAACGCTCGTCGTCATCCACCGCAAAGGCGAAGAAAACTGCGTCGGCACGGAAGAACGCGTTCGGAACAGCCAAGCGATCGTCGTCGAGCACTGCCAGCCGAAAGAAAGTCAGCGCCGCGCGACGTTCCTCCGCAACCGGACGCGCCACCTCGGCAACCGCGAGCCGCGCAGCCGGGACGCGATCGAAACGCCGCACCCCCAACGCAGCCTTCATGGCGCCCGTGCAACCCACAGCAGCCCTCGGCGCCGTCGTCGGCAACAAGCCACTCCCCAGAACTCAGGTCACCAAGAAACTGTGGAACTACATCAAGCGTAACGGCCTGCAGGATGCCAACAAGCGCACCATGATCAACGCCGACGAAAACCTCCGCCCCGTCTTCGGCGGAAAACGTCGCATCGATATGTTCCAGATGACCAAGATGGTCAGCAAGCACCTGAGCAAAATCAAGTAAGCACGCCGACAGCCCACGCCATCGGGCGAACACGTTCTTCAATCCAACGAGAGACGGCACGGGCAACCGCCCGTGCCGTTTTCCTTTTCCACGTTCTGGCCGCATCGTCGCCTCCGCCGCGGGGAATCTCAATCGATCCACCATGACAGATCAGCCGGCGCGTGCGGGTGCCCCAGTCTTCGCCGTAGGCGAAGGGTGGGGGATGTGCGAAACCATGCAGGCCCCCTTCGCCTCACCAGACCCTTGACCCTTGAAGTTCCAGAAGACGCGTTGGTGGGTGACGCGAAGAACGGAGCGCTCAGCATGATCCCAGGTCGCCGGGAGTGTCGTGCGCCTCATCTATCGGAGCATCAACACGAATGGAACTACCGATACCCTTACCACTTCGAGAACCGGCTGGTGGAAATCCAAGCCTTCGACACCAGCGGGAGCGGTGGAGGAGGAGGAGGCGGAGGAGGAGTCATCAGTCAGGCGGCGGCTCCCGGCACGCACGTCACCTTGGCTGAGTACACCTACGACGCTCTCGGGCGGCGGATACAAGCAGTATTTTCCGACGGGACATCGACGGCCGGGGAGATATACTTCTACGATGGTCAGAAGGTGCTGGCTGAGTTCGCAGCCTCGCCAGACAGCGGGACCGGCTCGCTGACGCGCTACTACGTGGACGGCCCCACCTATATCGACGAGCATCTGCTCATGCACAACGCAGGCCCTCCGTCGAAGGATTACTTCTACGACCCGCAGGAGCTGCACACCGTGTCAGCCATGGTCGGCGCCTCGGGCAAGCTGGCCGAAGCTTACGCGTACGACGCCTACGGGGAGGTGAGCATCTTCAGCATCAACGGCACCCCGCTGAGCTTCTCGGGCGTTGGCAACCC
>JAJDDS010000381.1 GCA_029260195.1 Phycisphaerae bacterium | reverse complement strand
CCAGCGGGGGTACACTGACGTTCCAATGGCTTAAGGACAATCAGCCGATCCCGGACGCCACCGGACCGTTCTTCGTCCTCGGATCGGCTACGCCGGAAGACTCGGGCGTGTACACCGTCGAGGTCACGAATATTTGCGGATCCGCGCTCAGCGCGGAAGCCGTCGTCGACGTGGACGAATCCCACTGCCCGTAGCAAGTACGCGACCGGTCCGCCAGTGTCTCACACGCCGGACCGCGGAGAATCGATATGACCCAGAAATGCATCAACGTGTGGACTGTGGGATGTTTTCTGATCCTCGCGCCGGCTATTGTCGCGGCTGCGGATCGCGATCCGACCGCAGCCGTCGCCAGCCTGAGACGAGACCACCCGCGCGTGGGCGTGACCATTCAGGACGGGTTGGTGACGCGCCTCTACGGACCCGCTTTTTCGCAGGGCGTGACAGCGCGGGCCTCGGCGGAGGCGTTTCTCGACCGACACGCCGCTGTGTTTGGCGTGAGACGCGACGCGCTCGCTGGACCGCAGGCTCAGTCGATTATGCGTGGCCGCTTCACCGCGTTCCACTACGATCAGCGCTGGAACGGTGTCGAGGTGGATGCCACAAGGGTGACACTTCTTGTTCGTGAGGAGACGGGGCATCCGCTCGTTTTGGTCAACGCCAGCACCACGGTCGTTCCCGATGACCTGACGCCTCCCGTCCTGACCGCGCAGCAGAGTCACGCCGTCGCCGCCCACGCCAACCCGGCGATGATCCATCTCGAGCCCGCGAAGCTCGTCGTCCATCCCCGTTCGACTCCGCCGGTCCTCGCGTGGTTCTATTGGGCGGAATCCGCGCCGGGATCTGAGTACGAGCGCTACGGATACTACGTCGACGCGGTCACCGGGGCGGTGCTGGAAAGACGCGACGGCGTCGTTAACGTCGACATCATCGGCAGTGTGAGCGGTTTCGCCACTCCGGGGATACTGCCCGACGAACCGGACAACCCACCCGTCGAGTTGCCCATCCACGGCGTACACCTCTTCTCGACAGGGATCGAGGAGGCGTACGCCGGCCCTGGTGGCGACTACGTCCTCCCCCACGAGGGCGAGTCCGAGGTGACCGTGTGGTTGGACCTCTCCGGCCAATGGTGCTCCGTTCAGAATCAGGCCGACCCGCTCAACACGCTCACGGCCAGCGTCGACATCGTTCCTCCCGGTCCGGCGGATTTTCTCCTGAACGCCGACCCCACCGAACTCGTCACCGCGCAACTCAACGCGATGATCCACACCACGCTCATTCACGATTTCGTCAAGAGCGTCGTCCCTGGCTTCAACGGCGTCGATCAACAGCTACTCGCCTTCGTCAACGTCAACGACAACTGCAACGCGTCCTATTCGTTCGGGACGCCGGGGATCATGCGGTTCTTCACGTCACAGCCCGGCTCCGAACCCCGTTGCCCGAACACCGCATACGCTCCCGTGATCTACCACGAGTACGGGCATTTCATCATCCACCAAGCTCTCGGATTCACCGCCTTCGGTGACTACCACGAGGGTGTGGCTGACGCCATCGCCGCGCTGCTCGTCAACGACCCCTGCATGGCCCCGGGTTTCTTCGGACAGGATCAAGGGTGCCTGCGCAACGTTGACGAACCCGATTTCGTGTTCCCGGTCGGCCACCCCGATCCGCACATCTCCGGCCTCGCCGTCGCCGGAGCATTCTGGGACATGCGCACGGAACTTATCCAACGCCTCGGCGACGCCGACGGATTGGCCGTCGCGCGGGAGTTGATGTACAATCAGATCCTAATCGGGCCCGGCGCCATCGGACCGGGGGTCACCATCGCCGTCCTCACGCTTGACGACGACGATGACGACATTTTCAACGGAACTCCGAACTACGTGGCTATCCACCAGGGATTCACTCCGCACGGGATGCCGGGACCGGAACTGTCACTGCTAGAGATTTCCTATCCCGTCGACCCGCCGCAAACGACCTCCCCACTCGTCGAAACGACCGTCTCATTGGAGATCGTGAACGGTACAGCCGGAACGACCCTCGATCTCGGCGGCGTCACGCTGCACTACGCGACGGACGGCGCGACGTTCGCCGCCCTCCCGCTGACCCCCGTCGAGGTTTTGCCAGAAGGCGCAGCCTACGAGGCGCCGCTCCCTCCGGCCGAGTGTTTCGGTGTCGTCCACTGGTACATCAGTGCCGGAACCCAGACGGGCGAGATCATCACCGACCCACCGGGTGCTCCCCTCGATACCCACGTCGCTTTCGTCGCCACGGATGTGCAGATCGCGATCGAGGACGACTTTGAAATCGACCGAGGCTGGCTCGTCGAGAACATCCCCTATGACGACCCCTTCGAGCCGGGCGAGCAGGACTTGACGATCGGCGGCTGGGAGCGGGCCGATCCCGTTCCGGTCATCAACCCCAACGACAACGATGCGTTGACTCAGCCCGGCGCCGGATTCGGAGACAACGGGACGTTCGCGTTCGTCACCGGGCCGCTGGATGGTGAATCCGTGGGGACATACGATGTCGACTGGGGTCCGGTGATTCTGCATTCGCCCGCGTTGGAGGTCACCGGCGGCGGCGCCCGTTTCTCCTACGCCCGCTGGTTCTACACCGACGACGGCGACGACATACTGACCGTCGAGATCTCCAACGACGGGGGGCAGAACTGGACGCTGGTCGAATCCGTGGACGGGCAGACCGGATGGGTCAAGGTCGAGCACGCCGTCTCGGAATTCGTCGACCCGATCGGGGAAATCGTCTTCCGTTTCACGACCGGGGACGCACCCAACGACTCGATCACAGAAGCGTGTGTCGACAACTTTCGGTTCGTGTCACTTTTCTGCGCGATCGCGGACAGCGACGGCGACGCGGATGTGGACCTCATCGATTTCGGCGGTCTGCAAGCGTGCTTCACGGGTGAGAACGGAGACGGCCCCCCCCAATGCGACGTCTTTGACTTCGACGTCGACGGGGATGTCGATCTAATTGACTTCGGACAATTCCTCAACGCGGCCGGCGGGGGCTGATCGACGCTGGCGCCGCGCCCCGAATGCGCTATGGCCCGTTTCCGTCGCGTGGCCCACAGTCGGCGCAGTCCGTCCCGACGTCGCAGATAGCGAAGTCCGCACCCGGTTCTCCATCGTCGCATTCGCCGTCGAAGGCGCTGTCGCACTGGTTGGAACAGAGGACGAGCGGCGCGTCGCCCGGATCGCGTGGCCCGCAGTCACCGCAGTCGGTCCCAAACTCGCAAATAGCGAAGTCGGCGCCGCTCCCC
>JAJDDS010000039.1 GCA_029260195.1 Phycisphaerae bacterium | reverse complement strand
AGGCCGGGCTGGATGGGCATGACGTTGGGGCGAAGATCATCGCGCGATCGCTGAAAGAGGCGGGATTCGAGGTGACCTACACGGGGTTGCGAAAGTCGGCGGAGGAGATCGCGGGGCAGGCGCGTGATCTGGAAGTCGACGTCATTGGACTGTCGCTGCTTTCGGGCTCGCATCTGCCGTTTTGTGAGCGACTGGCGGAACTGCGGCGGGAGTATGATATCGAGAATTCGGTTTGGCTGGTGGGTGGAGTTATTCCGGAGAAGGATGTGCCGGCGCTGAAGGCGCTGGGGGTAGATGGAGTGTTTCCGGTGGGGACGCCATTGGAATCGGTGAGTGAATTCATACGTGAGAAGATGTCATGAGTGAGGGCAAAGAAAGTGGTTTGAAGCCGGTCGTGAACGAATCGGGGTTGGATATCAAACCGGTGTACGACGCCCGTGATGTCGAGGCGAGTGGGGGGAGTGAGCGGATTGGGGAGCCGGGGGCGTTTCCGTTCACGCGCGGGATTCATAAGGACATGTATCGGCGGCGGCCGTGGACGATGCGGCAGTACGCCGGGTTTGGGACGCCGGAAGCGACGAATGGGCGATTTCGGTATCTGATCCAGAATGGTCAGACGGGGTTGAATGTAGCGTTTGATCTGCCGACGCAGGTTGGGATCGATTCGGATGATCCGATGGCGCTCGGTGAGGTGGGGCGCGTGGGGATGGCGGTGGACACGCTGCGGGATTTCGAGATCGCGTTCGATGGGATCGATCTGGACAAGATCACGGTTTCGCTAACCATCAATGGGGCTGCACCGGCGCTAATCGCGATGTACTTCGCGATGGCGGAGAAGCGCGGGTATGACGTGTCCAAGCTGCGTGGGACGGCGCAGAACGACATATTGAAGGAGTTCATCGGACGGGGGACGTGGGTGTTTCCGGTGGAGCCGTCGATTAAGCTGGTGGGGGATACGATTCTGTACTGCGCGGAGAAGGCCCCGTTGTACAGTCCGGTCAGTGTATGTGGATATCACATTCGGGAGTCCGGGGCGAACCCTGTTCAGGAGGTGGCGTACGCGTTTTGTATCGCGCGGGCGTATATCGATCACGTGTTGGAGCGCGGGGTGAAGATTGACGATTTCGCGGCGCGACTGTCGTTCAATTTCGACATTTACGGGAATCTATTCGAGCAGGTGGCGAAATTCCGAGCAGCGCGACGACTGTGGGCGACGATTGTGAAGGAGGAATATGGGGCTGAGAATTCGCGGTCGATGTGGTTGCGGATGATCGCCGGGGGCGGCGGCGCGGGTCTGACGATTGAGCAGCCGGAGAACAATATCGTGCGGGGGGCGTACTACGCGCTCATCAGCGCGCTGTCCGGCACGCAAACGATGGCGTTGTGTTGTTACGACGAAGCGTACACAATTCCGTCAGAGAAGGCGGCGCGCACGTCGCTCCGGACGATGCAGATTCTGATCGAGGAGATGGGTCTGTGTGATACTGTTGATCCGTTGGCGGGGTCGTACTACGTCGAGTCGCTGACCAATGAGATGGAAGAGCGCATGCGGGCGGTAATGGCGGAGGTTGAGGCTGAGGGTGGGATCGTCTCCGGTGTTCGCGAGGGTCGCGTTCAAGACGCGGTTTCGCGGCAGGCGTTTGAGCGATTGAGGAAGCGCGAGCGTGGCGAAGACCGCAAGGTCGGTGTGAACTGCTACAAGGTCGAGGAGGAGGAAGAGCGGGCGATCGAGTTTCATCCGTTCAATGAGGACGTCGCGGCCAGTCAGGTGCGTCGACTTGATGGGGTACGCGCGGAGCGCAGCGAAGAGGCGGTACGGGGAGTGCTTAATGGTGTTCGGGAGGACGCCGGGGCGGGGCGTAACGTGATGCCTGGCATTGTCGAGGCGGTGAAGGCGTATGCGACCGTCGGGGAGTTGACGACGTTTTTGGTGGATGCGTACGGGCGCTACGAGGAGCCGGTGTGTCTGTGAGTGTACTTGACATCACTGCGGTGAGTGGATTCGTCTGCCGTGACGGCGTCCGCAAAAGGTGCGGCGGGCATGACTCATTTGCCCCGGGGAGACTTGCGACAATAGCCCAGCGATTTATCGCTGGGTTTAAGAGGGCGATAGCGGAACGAAGCCCCGTAGGGATGGTTGAAGAACGTGATGACTTCAGTCGTCCCTACGGGACTGTGGTGTCTCGCTGGACGCGAATCCCAACGATAAATCGGTGGGCTATTGTCGATTCGTCCCTGTGGGACGATGAAATGCGGAGCCGCTCGCGATAGAGCGCGAAAGTCACACACGAACGACGTTGCGCTGCACTGTGAAACGGAGGTGGCGGACATGAGCGCGATGAAGATGTATCAGGCGCCGCGGACATTGGAAGAGGTCATGCGCGCGGCGGGCGAGACGGGTGCGACGATTTTCGCGGGGGGGACGGATCTGATGCCGCGGTGGTCGAAGGAGATCGTGCCGCGACCGGCTGCCGTGGTGGACATTAAGGCGATCGAAGGGCTGAGCGGGATTGAGGTGACTGATGGGGAGATTTGCATCGGCGCTTGCACACTGATGAGCGGGTTGGATGAATCCGCCGCGCTTCGGCGAGCTGCGCCGATTTTGGCGGAGGCGGCGTCGCGTATCGCGTGTCCGCAGATTCGGAACCGGGCGACGCTGGGGGGGAACCTGTGCAACGCGTCACCGGCGGCGGATACGGCAGTGCCGTTGATCGCTTTGGACGCAGTGGTCGATGTGGCTGCGCCGGGGCGGGCTGGGGCGACCTCGCGCGAAGTGTCGATCACGGATTTCTTTCAGGGGCCGGGGAAGACGGCGCTGGAGCCCGGTGAAGTGCTGACGCGGGTGCGATTCAAACGACCCGCCGCCGTGGCGACTTGGGCGTGGGAGAAGTTCGGTACCCGTCCGGCGATGGAGATCGCGGTTGCGTCGGTAGGCGTGATTGTCGAAGCGTCGGATGGCGTGATCGAACGCGCGCGTGTGGCGTATGGCTCGGTGGCGCCGACGCCACTGCGGGGGCACGGCGCGGAGGCGGCTCTGGTTGGACGGCGACTGACGGACGAGACGATCGGTGGGTGTGTGGCGGCGGCGCGGGGGGAGATATCGCCGATCAGTGATGTGCGGGCGAGCGCGGGTTACCGGCGTGAAATGGTCGGGGTGATGCTGCGGAGGATGTTGGAGGATGCGCGAGGTGGTTGAGAAGGTGGACCTGGCGTTCGAGGTGAACGGGGACAGTGTGCGCCTCGCGGTATCGCCGGACGCGACACTGGCTGAGGCGCTTCGCGATGACCTGGAGCTGAACGGGACGAAGACGGGCTGCGAGGAAGGCGAGTGCGGGGCGTGCTCGGTTCTTTTGGACGGGAAGGTTGTGAACAGTTGCTTGGTGTTGGCGCTCGAGTGCGGTGGAAAATCGGTGGTGACCATCGAGGGGTTGGCACGAGAGGGGCGGTTGCATCCGATGCAGGAGGCCTTCGTGAATCACGGGGCGATTCAGTGTGGGTATTGCTCGCCGGGGATGATTATGACGGCGTACGCGCTGCGTTTGGAAAACGCCTCGCCCACCGAAGCGGAGGTGCGGCGGGCGCTGGAGGGGAACCTGTGTCGCTGTACCGGGTACCGCAAGATCATCGACGCGGTGCTATCGCTCAACAACGGGGAGTCGCGTCATGATTAAGACAAGCGGCGATACCGGTACGGTCAACAAGCGTGGCACAGACCAGGAATCGCTGATCGGTGGACGGATTCCGAAGCTGGACGCCCCGGAGAAAGCCGTTGGGCTGACCCGCTATCTCGACGACATCAAACTGCCGCGGATGCTGTATGGAAAGATCCTCTACGCGGATAGGCCTCACGCGCGCGTCGTGGACATTGACACGTCGCCGGCGGCTGCGATGTACGGTGTCCGGGCGGTGATCACAGCGGCTGACATCGAGTTGGTTCGGTTCGGGTTCGGTAGCGACAATACGGCGCTGAAGGGGGAGAAGGTCACGTGCATCCGCGACGAGATCGCAGCCGTTGCGGCTGACACTCCGGAGATCGCAGGCGAAGCGGTCAAGCGCATCCGCGTGACGTACGAGGACTTGCCGGTCGTGGCGACGATCGAGGAGGCGCTGGCGTCCGGTGCGCCGGTGATTCATGAGGGGGCGCCCAACAACGTCCCCTTTCGATTCGACTACGACCACGGGGACATCGACGAGGGTGTGTCGCAGTCCGACGTGATCGTCGAGGATACGTTCTCGTCGCAACGGGTCGCGCACTGCTGTTTGGGTACGTCTGGGCTTATCGCGCATTTTGGACCGGACGGGCGCCTGACACTGCACTCGCTCACGCAGGTGCCGTTTCTCTACAAGCACGACCTTTCGCGGATCGTCGGGGTCCCACCGGAGAAGATCCGGGTCATCCAACCGCCGATCGGGGGTGGGTTCGGCAGCAAGCTGGACGTTCATCCGTTCGAGCCGATTTGCGTTTTTTTGGCCCGGGCGACGGGGCGTCCCGTACGCATGGTCTTCACACGCGAAGAGGAGTTTTTCGCCACGCCGACGCGGCAGCCGATGGTGATCCAACTGAGAAGCGGGGCGAAACGGGACGGGACGTTTACGTTTCGCGACGTGCGCATGACGCTGGACAATGGGGGGCGGACGTCGTGGGGGGCGACGACGCCGTGGATCAGCATGCGGACTTTTTCGTCGCTGTATCGCGTTCCGCACGTTCGGCAGCATGTGGACGTGATTTACACGAACAACATCTATGCGTGCGCGTTTCGAGGGTATGGGAACCCGCAGGCGACGTTCGCGCTCGAGTCGCAGATCGACAAGCTCGCGCACGAGTTGGGGATGGACCCGCTCGATATTCGTCTGAAGAACGCTCAGGAACCGGGCGAGACGACGGGGCAGGGGATGGTTCTGGGGACGTGCGGGTTGGCGGATTGCCTCAAGACGGCCGCGCATAACGCGGGGTGGGACGTCAAGCACTCCGGCCCGCAGAAACCGGTCGGAAAAAGCCGACGGGTCCGCGGGCTGGGGATGGCGTCACTGTTCCACGTTGGTGGCGGGGCGAAAATCTACCGCTCGGATGGGTGCGGGACGATTCTGCAGATCGACGACTTCGGGGGTGTTACCGTTCAGACCGGCGCGTCAGAGATCGGGCAGGGATCCGAAACGGTCATCGCGCAGATCGTGGCCGAGGAACTGGGACTGCCGATCGAGAACATCCGCGTAGTCAACAACGATTCGGATCTCAAACCGTGGGACGTCGGTGTACACGCCAGCCGCACGACGTTCATCGCGGGGAATTCGGCGCTGCGGGCGGCGCGTCAGGCCAAGGGCAAGCTGTTGGTGGCGGCTGCGGAGAAGCTGAACCGCGAGCCCGACGAACTGGATCTGGCGAAGGGGAACGTCGTCGATCGCGAGACGGGCGAGCCGATCGAGTCGATCGGCAAGGTGCTGCGGGGGATGCACTTCGGGCGCAAGAACGAGATGATCCAGGCGACGGAGTTTTATGAACCGCCCAGCAAGATGCCGGACGAAGGGCATAAAGGTGACATTTCCGCTTGCTACGCATTTGGGACGCATGTGGCTGAGGTGGAAGTCGATCTGGATACCGGCGTGGTCAGGGTGTTGGGGATCAGTGCCGCGCACGACGTTGGGCGGGTTATCAATCAATTGGGTATCGAGGGGCAGATCGAGGGGGGGATCGCACAGGGCATCGGATACACCCTGACCGAGGAGGTGAAAGTCGAGGGCGGCCGCGTCGTCAATCCGTCGTTCACTGACTACAAACTCGTCACCACGCATGAGGTCCCGGAGCTCAAACTCGAGTTTATCGAGACCCACGACCCAGCCGGTCCGCACGGTGCGAAGGGAGTGGCTGAGGCGCCGCTGGTTCCGGTCGCACCGGCGATTGCGAACGCGGTGTATAACGCGACCGGCGTGCGCATGACGGACTTGCCCCTGACCCCCGAGCGTGTGCTGGCGAAGTTGAATGAATCACGCGAAGCGGAGCGCGGTGCGACTGATGGATAGACTGACGGTTGTATCGCTGGAGCAGGCGCTGTCTTTGTCGTACGCGACGCAGCGGTTTGTTCATCTTGGATGGCGGGTCATTCGGATCGAAGCGACGCCGTCAGGGGGGCGGCTGCCGGGCGATCCGAATCGGTACGTGGGCAAGGAAGGTGAGAGCCCCGACCGGCGTGCGTATTTCGTGGGTCCGAACGTCGGTAAGGAGTCGATCGCGCTGAACCTCAAGACGCCCGCCGGGCGCGAGACGCTGGCGCGCGTCGTCCGGGACCTGCCGGTCGATATCTTCGCGTGCAACACGCTTCCCAAGCGGTATGGGGAACTGGGCATTGATTACGATACGCTTCGTCGGGCGAACCCCGGGCTGATCTGGGCGGGATTGTCGGCTATGGGGCCGGATTACCCCGACGTTCCCGGATACGACCCGCCGTTGCAGGGTCTTTCCGGGTTCATGGACGTGACCGGTGAAGCCGACGGGCCGCCGACGCTGTGTGGGGTGCCGTTTGTCGATCTCAAAGCGGGTGACGAGGTGTTTGCCAATGTTTGTTTGGCGCTGGCGGAGCGGGCGGGGACGGGCAAGGGGTCACGCATTGATGTCTCGATGTTGCAAGCGGCGGCTTCTTGGTTGGTGACGACCGTTCCGCTCTTGGATCTGGGTTACAGTCCCGCTGAGGTTCGACGTAACGGCAGCGAGCACCGCGAGTTCGTGCCGGTGAATGTGTATCCAACGGCTGACGGACATGTCTATCTGGCGATCGGTAATGATGTGCAGTGGTCGCGATTCGTGTCGGTCGACGCGTTCGCGTCGCTTGCATCGCCTGCGCGGGAGACTAACGAGGGGCGTCGCTCGGAGCGCGAGGCGATCCACGCGGCGATTGCGGCGATCACCAGGGCTCTCAACACCGCCGAGTTGGTTCAACGGTTGACCGAAACCGGGCTTGTGGCGGCGCCGATCAATGCCGTTCCGGATGCGATCGCGCATCCGCCGATTCGCGATCGCTTGCTCGAAACACGGACGCCGTCCGGGGCGCCAGTCCGCCTACCTCCGCCGTCGGTCGAACGCGAGCATTTGAAGAACGTCGGGCGTCGGCTTTCCTATCCGCCCGGATACGGTGAACATACGGACGGGGTCCTTGCGGATGCGGGGTTCCCGAAAAACGAAATCGAGGCGATGCGTGAGAACGGGACTGTCGCGTGAGCGCGCGGCGCGACGAGCGAAACGACGGATCATGAATGGTGGTAGGTTCGCGGGTGGCACTGGGATCAAAACGCGGCGGTCTGCTGGCGGGGCTCGGGCCGGGGATTATGTACGCCGGGGCAGCCATCGGCGTTTCCCACCTCGTGCAGTCCACGCGCGCCGGGGCGGGATATGGATTCGCGCTGGTGTGGGCGGTGGTTCTGGTTCACCTGTTCAAATACCCGTTTTTCGAGTTCGCACACCGGTACACAGCCGCTACCGGGGACAACTTGCTGGTGGGGTACAAACGGGTGGGGCGTTGGGCGTTGATCGCGTACTTGCTGGTCGCGTTGGCGTTGAGCATCCCGACGGCAGCCGTCCTGACGATTGTCACGGCTGGGATGGCGTCGCAACTGTTCCCGGTCGATCTCTCGCCGTTCGTCTGGGGGGTGGTATTGCTGAGCGGTTGCGCGATCTTGCTCGCTTCCGGCGGTTACTCGCTGCTGGACAAACTGATGAAGTTACTGATGGCGGTTCTGGCGAGCTGCACGCTTGTGGCCGTCGTGGCTGCCTTTTCGCATGGGCGCGCCGCGCCGGCGGAGTTCGTCGCGCCGCGACTGTGGGACGTCGCGGGCGTGTCGTTTCTGATCGCGCTGATGGGCTGGATGCCGACGCCGCTGGACGCGGCTGCGTTTCCGTCGGTGTGGATGGAAGAACACAGCCGGCGCCGTCGACACCGCCCCCACCTGCGCGAAGCGCTGTTCGATTTTCACGTCGGTTACGTCGGGTCGCTGGTGACCGCGCTGATGTTCCTCGCGCTGGGCGCTTTGGTGATGTTCGGCGGTGGCGAATCCATCGCGGACCGGGCCGACACGTTTGCCGCGCAGTTCGTGTCGATGTACACGGGGGCGTTGGGCGAATGGAGCCGACCGCTGGTGGTCGCGGCTGCGTTCATTACGATGTTCAGCACGACCTTGGCGGTGATCGACGCGTACCCGCGCGTGCTGTGCGCCGGTGTTCGGACGGCTTGGCCGCGGTCCGAACGACTGGGGCGCCAGCCGTACTGGGTTGTGATGGTGGTGATGATGGTTTCGGCGCTGTGCATCTTTCGCTTCTGGACCAGTCACATGCGCCCGCTGGTCGATTTCGCGGCCACCGTGGCGTTTCTCTCGGCTCCGCTGTTCGCTTACCTCAACGTTCGTGTGATTCGGTCGGGCGGATTGCCGCGCGAGGCGTCGCCGCCGAAGTGGTTGATCTGGCTGAGTTGGAGCGGTTTGGCCTTTCTGACCGGTTTTTCGATTTTGTATCTTCTGATGCGTTGGTCCCCGATAGGGTCATAAGATAAAGGACACCGAAGTTATGTTACTGCAGAAAGCCTACATCCCGTACGGTGCTTACTGGTCGTCTCCGTTCTGCCGTTGGCAGGGCAGTTTTGGGCATTTGCATTCGCTGAAATTCGGGGCGGAGACGGCGTCCACCACGCTGGCGGCGCGGGAGATATCGCCGGACGCTCTGGACGGATTGATATTGGGTATGACCGTCCCGCAGCAGTTCAGCTTCTACGGCGCGCCGTGGGCTGCGGGGCTGATCGGCAACCCTGGAATCACGGGTCCGACGATCAGCCAAGCGTGCGCCACGTCCGCGCAGGCGATTGCGAGTGCTGCATCCGAAATCGAGCACGGGACCAACACGGCCGTGCTCGCTCTGCTGTGCGACCGGACCAGCAACTCGCCGCACATGTACTATCCGAACCCCACGACGCCGGGCGGGATCGGTGACAAGGAAGACTGGGTCTGGGACAATTTCGGGCGGGACCCGTACGCCAAGGGCTCGATGCTTCAGACGGCGGAAAACGTCGCGAAGAAAGCCGGTATTGATACGGCTGCCCAGCACGATGTCGCCCTGATGCGTTACGAGCAGTACAAGGATGCGCTCAAGGATGACTCGGCGTTCTTGAAGCGTTTCATGACGATTCCATTCGACGTTAAGGACTCGCGCGGACGGAAGGTCGTCAACACGGTCAGCGGTGACGAGGGAGTCCATCCGACGACTGTTGAGGGGCTGGCCAAGCTCAAACCGGTGATGGACGGCGGGACCGTGACCTTCGGGGCGCAGACGTATCCAGCCGACGGTAATGCAGGCGTCATTGTTACGAGCAAAGACAAGGCGGCTGAGATCAGCCGCGTTCCGGCTGTGCGGATTCGCATCGTATCGCATGGGGCGGCGCGCACGGACAAGGGGTTTATGCCGATGGCGAACGTGCCGGCGTCGCAGATGGCGTTGCAACGCGCGGGGATCGGCGTGGGCGGCGTCAAAGCCATCAAGACGCACAACCCGTTCGCGGTGAACGATGTCTACTTCTCGCGGGAAATGGGTGTGGAGGCGTCGGCCATGAATCGGTACGGCAGCTCGCTTGTCTGGGGACACCCGCAAGCACCGACCGGCGCGCGGTTGATCATCGAACTGATCGAGGAATTGGTGATTCTGGGGGGTGGATACGGACTGTTTACGGGTTGCGCTGCGGGCGACACCGCGATGGCCGTCGTCATCAAGGTGGACTGACTGGATCGCGGGCTTTCGTCCGCGCGGACGTTTGGAGAATGTGGATGGACATCCCGGCTGAGAAACGATTCAAGGTGCTGTGCGAGATTGCTCGGGCGCAGCACTTCGCTTGGCGCGAAGCGGCGTTGGCGATGGCGCCCGATCTGGACCCGCTTGAACTGACCAACAAGATGTGGGAGATCGCCGGCGTCCAGACGGCGAAGAACTATCTGCAACACATGGATCCGGAGAAACCGTTGGCGCCCCAGGTTGCGCAGTCCATTGCGTTCTCGTCAGCCTGCATGGGTGAGGACGTCACCATCGAGTCCGGCGAGGGCGACGAGTCATTCGTGCGGCACAATGACTGTCCGTGGTTTCATTGGCACAAGCGCCTGAACATTCTCGAGGAGGATCAGCCGGGGTGTGATACGTGGTTCGGCACGCTTATCAGCGAAATCAACGAGGCGTTGGAATCCAGTATTCGATTCGAGACGCAATGCGCGCTCCCGGCGGGGGGGGAGTGCTGCCTGCGGCGCATCTGGAACCAGGCTGACTAGCCGCGCGCGTTCGGTCGGGCGTGGCCAGCGGGGCGATGCATGGGCGGGTCGGCAAGATTCCTCGCTGCGCTCGGAATGACAAGGGACGCCCAGAATGACGATGGACGTCCGGATTGACAAGGGGTGGTCGGAACGAGAGCGCCCGCTCGAAAGAAAAGGGGGCGGGGTGGGACGACGAACCGGACGGGCGCGTCGGCGTTGTGGGGGGTGG
>JAJDDS010000380.1 GCA_029260195.1 Phycisphaerae bacterium | reverse complement strand
CTTGACGAATCGCGTCGTTGGACCGAGTCGTCGGAGAAACGTCATGCGAGGCATCTCGATCGTCAAGCCCGTCATTGCCTTCCTGTTCGCCACCGGTTTGGCTGAGGTCCGAGCCCAGATTCCCGAAGGATTCGAGGTTGTGCAATTGGCCAACGACCTGGGCATCCACTCCCGCCCAGAGATCAATGACAGATCCGAGGTCGTGTGGTCGTCCTCGTTTCCACCGGACGCGAGCGACGTGTGGCTGTACCGCGACGGTGTGATTCGCAAGATCAGCGTACCTGAGTCGTATGACATCAACCCCTCGAACAACAATCTTAGTGCGGTTTCGTGGCGGCGTTGCGAGTCGTACTTCGCCCAGGATTGCCAATTGATCGTCCATGAGGACGATCTGGCAACGCACGTTGAGACACCCCACTCGGTAGATCAGATGCCGGTTATCAACGATGCGAATCAGATCATCTGGGTACACGATTTTTCGGGGACGTTCGACAACGTTGCGTTGTTCCTGACGAACGCAACCGAGGGTGACACTGTCCAACTCACCACCAGCGAATTCTCGAACCAAGTCCCACGCCTGAACTCCGATGCGGATTTCGCGTGGAACCGTATCGATTTCAGCGTTTCACCCTGGGTTTCGTGGGTGATGGTATCGATCGATGGACAACAAATCGAAATCACGGACGGAACCGGACAGCCCCAATGGGTGGACCTGAATGATTCGGCAGCAGTAGTTTTTCGACAGAGAGTGGGGAATCTGGACATGGTCAGGATGTGGGAAGCGGGGTCGATCACGACGATCAGCCAAGGGGGAAATCCACGCATAAACAAGCACGGGGACACCAGCTTCGGGCGTTGGGACGACGCCGCGCAGATCAGGTATCAGACGCTGTCCAAGGACGGCGTCCTTTACCAACTTCCCAGCACACTGGGCTGGTGGAGCGCGAGCAACGACATCAACAACATTGGCGAGATCGCCTGGCGCGAGATCGACCCCGTCATTGGCAACACCAGGATCATGCTGCTGCAACGTATCGCCTACTCCGGAGATTTCGACGGTGATTGTCGCATTTCCACGGAAGACGTCGCGGTTTTCTTCGACTGCTTCACGGGACCGGTTGGTCCGCCCGGCGAACTCGACCCCGCGTGCGCGGCCGGCGATTTCGACCAGGATCAGGACGTGGATTTCGCGGATTTCGGAGCGTTTCACCAAGCGTTTACCGGACCTGACACCGAAATTGAGCAATGTGTCCCTTTGGGCTCGGGTCGCTGACCCGGAACGCCCTGCGAGAGGAAGGAGGTGTCCCTTGAGCGTGTAGCACCGGGGGGTGTTCTGACGGTTCGGTTCGAGGGAACGGGTGGGAAACGGGGGCGGTGGCGGTGTTGGGCACCGGCCACCGCCCAGGGTCGCCCCGCCACGCGTGTGACGGGGACGGTTAAGTTCTATTCTCTCAACGGAGGATTATACGTTGAAATCCCAGTCAAAATCAATCGCCGTGGTGGCCGTCTGCGCGCTATTCGCAGTCCCGGCGGACGCCCAGCAAACGACCACGGACTGGATATCGCCTTCGAACGGCATTTGGAACGACTTGTTTCATTGGAGCTTTGGAGTTCCGGATTCGACCAAGGACGCGAAGCACCTGAGAAAGCTGAACCACATTCAGGTGGCGGGCAACCGCGCCTGCAAGTCGTTCGAGGGCGCGGGCGGATCGGTGGACCGGTTCCTGCTGATCGAATCGACGAACGATCTGTCTGTGGGGTCCGGCGGGTTGTCCGAGAGCGGCGGGATTGGGGGATTTGACCAATTCATCGGACCCGTAAAGTTATTGAACTTCGTTGAAAGCCGTGCGACGCGATTCACTTTTCGGGCTGTGGTTCCCAAAAAAAGCCACTTGAATCATCTCGCCCGTTTACCTAACCTTAGGACAACACAGTTAAGTGATCTAACCTCACCGAACCGGGCGGGAGATTATCGGATCCCGAAACTGACGAAGGAGAGCGAAAGGTGATCCAAAGCGCGCGCGCGATTGTGTTTCTGTCCATCCTGGTTTTGGTTGTTTGCTCGTTCTCCGCGCCCGCGGCTGCTCCGCCCGGCGTGGACACGATTGCGTTGGATTATCCGCCGCCGACGGAAGGCCCGCCGCCTCCGGCTCCAACCACCAAGCCCGACTTCTTCCGCGGCGGAAGTCAACCGGGTCCACAATACGGACAGATTCTGCACAGCAACAACTGTGGGACATGTCACGGAAGCGACAACCCCGACATCCTCGTCAACAGGCCGTGGGCCGGCAGCATGCACGCCCTCTCGGGACGCGACGCGCTGTGGTTTGCCTGTCTCACCGTGGCCGAGCAGGACGCCCCCTTTGTCGGCGACATGTGCATTCGCTGCCACGTCCCCCGAGCCTGGATTTCGGGACGCTCCACGCCCACCGATGGGTCAGCCATCAATACCTCGGATCGCGACAGCGTTAACTGTCACTACTGCCACCGACTGCTGGACCCGTTCTACGAGCCCGGTGTGAGCCCCATCGAAGACGAGCCGATTCTTAACAACATCACCGAGTTGCCGACCTCCAATGGCAGCGCGAGCTTCGTTCTGGACCCGATCGATCGACGGCGCGGAAAACGCGGTGCCCCGAGCGTACACGGCGGATTGGTGTCGCCCTTCCACGAGGACCCGCGCATCTGCCAGACCTGCCACGACGTCAGCAACCCGACGCTCGATCGCCAGCCCGGCGACATCTACATCGGGAACGAAATGGACACGCCGCACCCGACCGGGATGACGCACGACATGTTCCCCGGCGAGCGCACGTTCAGCGAGTGGAAGGTCAGCGAGTACGCGCTCAAGGGCGTCGATGCGGGCGGTCGATTCGGTGGAAACAAGCAGATCGTCAGCACGTGTCAGGACTGCCACATGCCCGACGTCACCGGTCGATCCGCAACCGAAGGCCCCATACGCGATGACATGGCTGACCACGGTATGTACGGCGGTGGAACGTGGATGCCCTGGGTCGTCGCAAACCTCTATCCCGACGAGGTCGACCTCGACGCGATCGCGGCCGGCGTGGCTGGCTCGCGGTCCATGCTCCAACGATCAGCCTCGCTGGAACTGACACAAGTCGGCGACATCATCAACGCCCGGGTCATTAACGAGACCGGACACAAACTGCCCACCGGTCAACCCGAGGGACGGCTGATGTGGCTTAACGTGCAGTTCTTCGACGACCAGGGAACCATGATCGCCGAGCGCGGACACTACGACAGCGAAACCGCCATGCCCGAAATGAGCGACACACGCGTGTACGAGATCATCCTGGGCATCGACCAAGCCACCGCCGACGCCACGGGGCTGCCGGTCGGTCCGACGCACCATGTGGCGTTCTGCAACGTGATCTACAAGGACAGCCGTATCCCCCCGCGCGGTTTTACAAACGAAGCGTTCCGTCAGGTTCAGTCGCCGGTCGTGGCATTCGCGTACGCGGATGGTCATTACTGGGACGACGCCGTCTACATGGTTCCGAACGGCGCGGCGCGGGCAACGGTCACGCTGTACTACAAAACAGCCACGACCGATTTCATCGAGTTCCTGCGCGACGCGAACTTTACCAACGACGCCGGACAGATTCTGTACGACCAGTGGGAGGCGACCGGCAAATCGCCTGCCGAGTTGATGATCACCGGCACCATCGATCTCGATCCATTCGCCACGGGTGATTTCGACGGCGACGGCTTGATCGGGCTGGTGGACTACACCGAATTTGCCGCCTGCGCCGACGGGCCGAACGGCGGACCGGTGACGCCGGAGTGTGCCCCGGCCGACATCGACGGTGACGGGACCGTCGGTTCCCTGGACTTCGCCCGGTTCCAAAGGAGATTCGGAAGTTAGCCGCCGCTTCGGGAGAAAGCGGACGGATCAGAACAGACGTTCAGACAACAG
>JAJDDS010000379.1 GCA_029260195.1 Phycisphaerae bacterium | reverse complement strand
ATCGGACATCGAGCTGTATCTGGTCGGTGACGAGGCGCAAATACGGTCGGAGTTGGCTGGCTTAAACGGGGCAGGCTCTGCTGTGCAGGTGGTGCATGCTTCGGAGTCGATCGACATGGGTGAGCACCCCGTCGAGGCGCTTCGTCGCAAGAAGGACTCGTCCTTGGTTCAGATGGCTCGCCTTGGTGCGGAGCAGCGTGTTGACGCGGTGGTCAGCGCGGGCAACACGGGGGCTTGCGCGGCAGCCTGCCAGTTGAAAATGCGACCGTTGCCGGGAGTGTCGCGGCCCGGGATTGCGGTGACGATCCCGACGTTTCACGGCCCCTTCGTGCTGTGTGATGCCGGGGCGAACATTCACGCGAAACCGCACCATCTTTACGAATACGCTGTGATGGCATCGTTGTACGCCGAGCGGCTGCTGGAGATTGAATCGCCGCGGGTGGCGTTGCTGTCGATCGGCGAGGAGAGTTTGAAAGGCACGGATCTTGTTCGGCAGGCGCACGGTCTGCTTTCGTCGGATGGTCGGATTCGGTTCGTGGGGAATCTCGAAGGCCGGGACCTGTTTGACAACGTGTGCGACGTGGCGATTTGTGACGGTTTCGTTGGGAACATCGTGCTGAAGTTGGCGGAAGGGCTCGCGGAGGGGTTGTTGCACACGGTCCACGCGATAGTCGAGCGGACGGCGTCTGATCTGATGGAACGACTCGACGGGATCATGGATCGGGTTCGGGCTGAGCACGATTACAGCGAATACGGCGGGGCGCCGTTGCTGGGGCTGGACGGGACGTGCATCATCTGCCACGGTCGCAGCGGCGCGCGTGCGATTCGCAATGCCGTGTTGACAGCCAAGCGGTTTCGCGAGTTGCGTTTCAACGAGGCGGTCGCGTCGCGGATGAGTACTGAAGGGTAGGGCCATGTTTCGGAAATGATGGCGTTTTCGCGATCTGGGTGAGAGACTCGGGGCGGCGTTTGTTGGGGAGCGAAACTGGCGGGCGGGACCGCTTCCTTACGGGCGCGGCTCTGAGGGGGTCGGCCGCTACCAACGTTCGAATCGCACGGTGCTGTGGTGCGGAAGTCAGTGAAGGAGGCCGGCGGTCCGGCGGGAAGAGTTCATGAAAGCAGTTATGCCGATCATCATTCGTGGGACCGGGTCGTTCGTTCCGGCGGACACGATGACCAATGAGTTCTTCGCGTCGTATCTGGACACGAGCGACGAGTGGATCACGAAACGGACGGGTATCAAGACGCGACACCGCGTGGGTGAAGGTGAATCGACGGCGACGATCGGGATCGAAGCGGCGCGGCGCGCGATGGATGACGCCGGGGTCGGTCCTGATGAGATCGACATGATCGTGGTCTGCACCGCGACCCCGGAGTACCCGATTCCCATGACGGCGGGGCTGATCCAGGATGGGCTGGGGATCCGCGGCTGCCCTGCGTTCGATGTCAACGCGACGTGCAGCGGCTTCGTCTACGGTATGGTCGTGGCGGGAGGGTTGATGTCGGCGGACGGGTATCGGAACGTGTTGGTGATTGGGTGCGACACGCTGACGCGTTTCACCGACTATCAGGATCGGTCGACCTGCATTCTGTTCGGCGACGGAGCTGGTGCGGTGGTGTTGTCTCCATCGCCGCACCCCGAGCGTGGGATTCTGTACAAGAACATCGGTGCGGACGGTCGGCATTTGAAGTGCTTTTGGGTTCCCGCGGGAGGAAGCCGAGAGCCGGCGTCGGTCGGGACGGTGAACGAACGTTTGCATTACATGCGGATGCGCGGTCCTGAGCTGTTCAAGGTTGCGGTGACGAAGATGGAATCGCTTGTCGGCGAGGCGCTGCGGGCGACGAACCTCACGGCGTCCGATCTGGCGATGATGATCCCACATCAGTCGAATCGGCGGATCATCGAATCGGTTCGGACGCGTCTGGGGATGCCGGAGGAGCGGGTGGCGATCAACATCGACCGGTATGGTAATACGTCGTCGGGATCGATCGGGTTGGCGTTGGATCAGGCTTGTCGCGAGGGGAAACTGAAAGAGGGAGACTTGGTCCTGTTCCTGGCGTTCGGCGCCGGGGTGAGTTGGGGAACAGCCATCGTCCGGCTGTAGCGGAAAGGCGTGAAGGGAACGATGTCCAAAACGGTCGTGATATTTCCGGGCCAGGGTTCGCAATCCGTTGGGATGGGGAAGGATGTCGCGGACGCGAGTCCGGCGGCGTCCGCGGTGTTCAAACGGGCGGATGAGGTCCTCGGTTTCGAGCTTTCAAAGATGTGTTTCGAGGGTCCGGAGTCTGAATTGACGCGGACGGATGTTCAGCAGCCGGCGATTTTTGTGACGAGCGTGGCCATCTGGCGAGCGTTGGTTGAGCGCGAGGCGCGGGCGGATGCGCTGCTGGGTGCGTCGGCGGGACTGAGTCTGGGCGAGTACACCGCGCTGCATGTGGCGGGGGCGGTTGCGTTTGATGACGCGCTGAGGCTGGTGCGTCGTCGCGGCGAGCTGATGCAGGAGGCTGCCGGAGCGGTGGCGAGCGGGATGGTCTCGATCATCGGTGGCGACGAGTCTTCGGTGGCGGCGTTGTGCGCGGAGGCGGCAGCGGGCGAGGTGTTGGTGCCGGCGAATTTCAACTGTCCTGGGCAGATCGTGATCAGCGGAGCGATTGCAGCCTGTGAGCGGGCGGTGGGGTTGGCGGGTAAGCACGGCGTTCGGGGAATCATGCTGAAGGTGGCGGGCGCGTTTCATTCTCCGCTGATGGCGTCGGCGGCTGAGCGGTTGGGCGAGGTGCTCGACGCGACGCCTTTTGTATCACCGGATTGCCGCGTCATCGCCAATGTAGATGCGTTGGCGCACGGCGGTGCCGTGGGGATGCGGGCGGGGCTCCGGCGCCAGGTGACCGAAGCGGTGCGGTGGCAACAATCGATCGAGGGGTTGATCGCGGCGGGGTGTGACTGTTTCATGGAGGTTGGTCCCGGGCGTGTTCTGACGGGTCTGATGCGAAAGATCGATCGAAAGGTCAAAGCGGTGAACGTCAGCTCGGCGGCAGGATTGGACATCGACGCGGCCGTCTCGACGAACGCGTAAGCAAGGACAGAGGATCATGGCGGAATTGACGGATCAAATCGCAATCGTGACGGGTGCGAGTCGGGGAATCGGCAAGTCGATCGCGCTATCGCTGGCAGGTGCCGGCGCGAAGGTGATTGCGTGTGCCCGCGACGAGGGCAGGCTCGCGGCGGTGATGGGTGAGGCGAAGGACGCGGGGGCATCGGGCGAGATCATTCCGCGCGCGCTGGACGTGGCTGACCGGAAGGCGATCGATGTGTTCGTGGACGAGGTTACGGGGACGTACGAGCGCGTTGATGTTTTGGTGAACAACGCGGGAATCACCCGCGACGG
>JAJDDS010000378.1 GCA_029260195.1 Phycisphaerae bacterium | reverse complement strand
TGCACACGAGCCAGACCGACGAAGCAAGCGCAGCAGAGGAAAGCGACCGGATACGAGCCGCTCTCTCCGTTTGAATTGGCCAGCTACCATCAACGACGAATCCGGCGCGGATGACAGCCGCCACGAGTGTTTCCCACGCATCCGGGTTCTTGTTGGCAAAAACGATGACAAGGCGACCGTCCGGCTTTAGCATCTTGCGACACGCTACAAACGCGCGGGACATCCCATCTTCGTATGCAACCTTTGAAGCGATCTTGTCCCCATCGAACCGACTTTCGTCGTCGATAAGCTCTCCGTCGTTTTTCTCCGAATCCCACTTTGGCCCAAGCGCTTCCGCAAACGCCGTGTCGCACTCCGGCGCAAGCCCCTTCAAGGAGCGCCTCAGCCAAATGTGAAAGAAGTCCATCAGGTCGGAGTAGGGGATGGCATCGTAGTACGGAGGGTCCGTGACGATGATATCGACGTCGGCATTCCCATCGAGCGTGGCGCTTTGGCAAACGACTGAGGGCGGTGGATTCTCGTGAGTCGCTCGAAGACAGTGCGCGGTCGCAAGGCTCACCCACTCAAAGGCGCTGGGATAACCACCGCTAGTCTCGCCCAGCGGATTCACTTCCGCATAATCCCACAATACAGGTAGAGCAAAGCGCGCAAACGTGCCTTCGATTTTCTCTCCACCCTGATTCCAACGAGAGACGGTGCTACCTTGATTTGCCAACCGATCATGCATGACCGCTAGATATGCCGCGATTCCAGTTACCCACTCAGGCGGATACGACAGTTGGTGCAGGGGATCTCTGGCGGATCGCGCCTTGAGCAGAAACACGCTCAGCGCGAGAAGCTGCCGTGGCGTGAACAAATCTCGCCAATGCATGAACCCGTAGCCCTGAACGGAAAACGCGCGGCCAGCACCCGTGCCCCCTCCGGCAGGAGTCGGTTCGTCGGGTAGCCCAAAGGGGATTGCGTTCGAGAGCTTATCGACCACGCCGACCGCGTCTCGCGCGGCGCAGTGTTCGACGTCGGTCGGATTGCGGTACTCTTTTGTGCGGACTCCATCTATGACGACCGCCACCAGTGTTGACTCTAGCCGTCCAGAAAGTCCCTCCTGTCGGATATCTCCGAGTGTCATCGCTACGGTACCTGGCTGGCCACAGCAGGGACACCAAGCACCAGCACGACTCATCGTGCCTTGCGCTATTCGGCGATCATGCTCGCGCCGCTGAGCAGCGTTCCCACCCTGCGACGGAACACCGCATTGAATGGAAAACGAGATGTCTGTCTTGTCTGCGTTCGGTGCCATCGTAATGATGACGCGCTTTGTGGCCTTCCTTGTAAGCCATCGCGTCTTGAGCAATGGGATCGTCGCCCGGCAGTTCTTGCATGTGACCGTTCGCGCCCAGAGGTAGGCCACCGTCGGCTTGGCCACCCAGCGAGCGTTCTGTTTGTTATCCAAGTGAGTCTCGTCGAACTCGGCGTTCAGCGCGTCGATGTCGGCGGTGCCGTCATCCTTCAATGGCACGAGTTGCATCGGTTGCGGATCGTATTTCTTGCCCGGCTTGAGCGGCGCGAAGTCAGCGTAGGTCGGATAGAACTTCGCCAAGTCCTTACGCGCCTCGGCCAGCACCCATTTGCCCCACGCTCGAACATGCCAAGCGAGATCGGCATCGAGCGGAACGCTAGCCATGCCGACATCGAACGTCTTTTGCCTGCCAGCTTTGTTCTCGTCTTCGCCGAAGCCGAGCTTTTCAAGCTGCGTCCGCAGCGTGACGCCCTTCAGGCCTTGCACCTTGAAGAACGCCTCCATGAAATCGCGGTCTTTGAGGATGAAGTCGGGAAGGGGTCGCTTCTGGCCGGCCAGCTTCTGCGGATACTCCAGCGTGCATTTCAGGATGAACCACGCGACCGGGTTGATGTCGATGGCCGTCGCCTCGCAGCCCAGGCGCATGGCCTCCAGCGGGATGGCCCCGCCGCCCGCGAACGGATCAAGCACCTTCGGGGCGCGCCCGCCGTATGCCTTCTTGATTTCCGCACGGAACCAGTCGAGCGTTTCCTTGTTCTCCGTCTCCCGTCCCCAGTGCAGGATGCCGCCGACAGTCTCCTCCTTGACGATCTCCCTGACCTTGCCGGACGGCATCTTCTTGCGCTCGATCTTCTCGATGACCCGCCCGCCGATCTTCTCGATAAGCTCGCGCCGCTTCTTCGGCGTCCCCGGATCAGGAAGAAGCGTAGCGATCAGCGCCGCCCGGCAAGCCGCCAACGGCCTCCGCGCGGGCCAGAGGTGCAGCGTCGAGATATGCCCATGCCGCACATTCTTCTCATGCACGGAGTCCAACGACGCCTGCTTGAGCGGGAAAGCCACTTCGATGAGGCGGGAGCGGTCGTTCATTTGCTTTTCCTTTTCGGATGGGTCAAGGCGTAGCCTTGCTTCTTCCAGCATTCCTCGACGGTGTCGAGCTGGCCACGTAGGAAGTCCAGAGTTTTCTTGCTGTATCGCTTGTATGTCACCGACCCGATCCTGAGTTTCCTGAACGACTCTGGATCATCTCCCAGCCCATACTCGCGGATCATGGCCAGAGTACGCGGCCCACTTACTCCCAGCTTCTTGGCAACCTGGTTTAGGCCCATGTTGAACTTGTCGAAGATGTCGATCTCACGCTGGATTATCACGCCCTGCGGCTCCTCGGTATCACCGGCCTTGATGACGCGGACAGGCAGTGCGTCATCAGTCATCTTGACAACTTTGAAGCCAACCGGGATGCCCTCACCCTGCGACACAAAGTTGATTTTGGCGATCTCAGGGAAAACGGTTCGCCAAGTTTCTGCTGCCTTGAGGTTTTCCGCGGCGACTTCCAGTTCGCATGTCGTCATGCGCCGATACTCGTCTTCTCCGCCGATTTTGAACGCCATCAGTGGACGGAGGGCGGCCATCGCCTTCTGTTTGGTGATGCCGGGGTTCTGTAAGAGTTGTTGCAACTTCCTGAACTCGTCGTCAACCACGCGACCAACTTCGGAAGGTGGGATGCCGCAGATTGGCAGAACCCGACCGGGCAAGAACTCAAGCAGTCCCTTGCCGCAGGCTTTCCGAATAAGCTCATCGAACAGGCTCACGGACGCCTGGGCGAATATATACAGAATGCCCTCCGAGAGTTCTTGGTAATAGTGGACAGCCGAGTCACGAAGATTAGCGAGCATGGATAGGAAACGGCGCTTATCCTGATCGAGTAGTTTCAATTGCTCGTCTGCGATCCGAAGACATGTATCAAACGTATACGAGTACCCTCTCTCGTCGTCGCTCGCCGTGCCAGTGTGTTCGACAATGAGCGACTTTAGGATCATCTCGAACCCATGGTGGAACTGCATAAGCACAGACTCCGACCGTGCGATCTCACTCGGTCGATTGAACAACTCGATCGCGAGCGTCACGGATTCGATAGCTCTTGTGCGCAGCGCTGCAATGTCGGGATTCGCCGCATCTTGTTTTACTATTCCTTGCTCTTCCATCAGCACGACCTCTTGATCTACTCCTCTGCCGCGTCAAACACGTCTTGTTCCGAAACCACCACACCGCCCTTGGCGTGGACTAGCAACTTGCCGAACGGGTCCTGCACGCGCAGAAGCCGGGGGTGGGCGCTGCCGCAATCGAACACGACGTAGAGCCAGTACCGGTTACGCAGGTTGCACGCCTTCGCCCATTCGTTCTCGGACAGCTCGATGTCGCCGATAGCCGCTCGGCCTTTGACCTCGATCGCGCGATCTTCACCGTCGGGATGTTTGGACAGCAGGTCGAAACCTGGCCAATCGCCGAGACCCTCGGCGCGGGCAAGCTCCGCCGTCGAGACATCCCGAACGGAACAGCCACGAGATTCCTCGTAACTCCACGCGACCTTGACGGCCACGCGCTCGACCTCGCGGTCGTGGCGTTCCTTGTCCACCGGATCGTGAGACGGAACGACCAGGGCGTGCGCCACGAATCGAACCTCGTCCGGTTCGATCAGTTCGGGTTCGCGCCGGATCGCCGCGACGGCGCGTGTCTTCTGTGAATCCAGATCGCGTTGCTGTTGCTTGACCCGGTCGGTTTCCTTCCGCGCTCGGCGGTCACCGCTGCGCACGCGGTCGGCCAGCTTCGCTCGCGTCGCTGCAAGCTCCGCATCCTGATATGCGTAGCCTCGGTCGACGAAGCGGATTCGATCTTCACGGGTCTCAAGCAGCTCCCGGCGTTTCGTCTCGGCGATGGGGACGGCGACAACGTCACGGGCGTAGTCGAGGGCCTTCGTGCGCGAATCGTTCGCAGTCGCGGCGAAGGGGATGCACTGGGCCGGAACTCCCTGACTGCCGCGCAGAAGCATCAGATGCTCGACGGGGGACTCGGTGGGCTGCTGGCCCTCTTCATGTCGGATGCCGACAAGGCGGCGTTCGAGAGTCTGGCTCCGTGGGAAGTCATCCTGCATGCCATCGTCAGCGCGGCGCGATGCGGCGACAAGCGCCATATGGAAGAAGTAGGGGCGCTCCGCGTAGGGGTCAACGAACACGCCGCCCTTGAGGGCTTCACGGCCATGGCGCTCGGTCACAAGTTCGCAGTACCGATCAAACAGCGGTTCGCCGGGATGGAGGAAAATCGCCTTCTTGTCGTCCTCCGGCTTGTAGACCGTCAGTGGTCGCGGCTCTTCCGGATCGTAGATTTCGATGAGCGGGCGTATCGCGTCGAGCGCACCCGGCTTGAGCGGTTTGAATGTGAAGGTGTCGTCGAGATCACCGTCGATGCCGATGCTCATAGTCGGTGCAGATTCCTGCACGAACCGCCGGACATAGCCGGGCAGAAGGCGTCGCCATCCCTCTCGCTCGACCTTCGCACGCTGATCGGGAAGTTGCTGAGCGACGTCGCCCCCCGTGCCGAGAATCTTCTCCATCTGCTCCATCCGGGCCTTGGCCTGTTCCGGTGTGAGCATGCCGTCGATCTCGTCGGCCACTTCATCGGCTTGATTGTCTATCGTTGCGCGGAGGATCAACTCCTTGAGTGACACTCCCTCGAATTGACGGCCAATGACATCGAAGACCTTGTCCGAGCGAAGCTCCTTGCGGATTACCTCCAGTTTTTCCAGCAGGCGATGGATGACCTTGCCCTCGCGCGTCTTCCCGGCCACGAGGTTGAAAAGCAGAACCGGATCATGCTCTTGGCCATAGCGGTGTATCCGCCCGAACCTCTGCTCGAGACGAGCCGGGTTCCACGGCGCGTCAAACATACACATCAACCAGCAGAACTGAAGATTGATGCCTTCCCCCGCAGCATCGGTTGCGATCATGTACGTGGCACCGTTCTCTGCGGCTGGTCGCTTGAAGAACTCGACCTGCTCATCGCGTTCCTGATATTTCATGCGGCCATGAATCTGCGCCACCTTCCCTGCGAACCCCAGACCTTCAAGCCGGCGAACGAGATAGTCGAGGGTGTCGTAATGCTCCGTGAAAACTATGATCTTCTCATCGCGGAACTGACTGTCCCGTAGCACCTCCGCCAGCTTCTCGAACTTCGACTCCTCTCCGGCACTCTCTACTCGTTGCGCGAGAGCAAGCAGACCACTGACTTGATCGCGTTCAATCTGGAGGTCCGCTAGCGATACGGCCACGACGCCACCCAGTGCTTCGGCCTCGGCGACCTCGTTGGCTTCCTGATTGTTGATTGTGTCTTCCTCGTCCCCTGTCATCGCCTCAAATACGTCGAGCTTCTCGGCGCGGCCGTCGAGATGGGTTTGTTGAACCGCTAATGCTTCCGGCGAAATCTCTCCCGACCGGATGCGCTCGATCAGGTCGTCGAGCTTGGCAAGGCGGCGCTCAAACGATCGTCGCACGGCGTATGTGGAACTGGCCAAGCGGCGCTGGAATACGGTCATCGCCAACTTGGCCGCTGAGCGGTTCAAGATGCGGGCCTTGTTGTAGAACGTCTCCATGTAGGCCGTCGTCTGGTCATACAACTCCTGTTCCGCCGGAGACAGGTCAAACGACAGGGTTCGGGACTCGCGCTTCGGATAGATACGGGTTCCGTCGAAGCGAACCATCTCCTCCTTGGTGCGCCGAATGAAACACCGTTGACGCTCCTCGGCTGGAAACGCCCTAAAGGCATCGAAGGTGGAAAGAATCTCTGGTTCCAGCAAACGCCAGAGGGCGTAATACGGATATGGCTTGCCCATGTGCGGCGTTGCCGTGAGCAGAAGCAGATGGCGCGCCGTCCATGGGAGATCGCGTTGCCCTCCAGGTGACGCTCCCGCTAAAGCCTCGGCCAATCGGTAACGGTCGGTCTTGCGGACGGTCAGGTCGGTGTTTCGATCTGCCGACAGCTTGTGCGCTTCATCGAAGATCACGAGGTCGTAGGGTACGACATGATCCTCGCCCAGCCGCTGTCCTGTCCGCCCGCGCGGATCGGCAAGTGTATCAACGCTAACGATCACCAGGTCGCTATCGTCCCCAACAAACGGGTTTGCCACCCTTGCGTCGGCTCCAGAGGCTATCTTGAACGGCAGGTTAAACAGCGTTTGCATTTCACGCCGCCAGTTGCCGACCAAGCCCGCAGGTGGCACGATGAGAACTCGCCGCATGAGCCGCCGAGCCAGCATCTCCCGGATGTAGAGGCCGGACATAATCGTTTTTCCCGCCCCCGCGTCGTCTGCGAGCAGAAAGCGGAGCCTGGCGTGTTTCAGCATCCGCTCATAGACAGCTATTCGCTGGTGTGGAAGCGGGTCGATCTTCGAGGTCTCGGTGGCGAAGGCGGGATTGAAAAGGTGAGCGAAAGTGAGCCGCTCGGCTTCGGCAACGGCGCGGACGATCTCCGACGAGGTTGTCAGGTCGATCCCTGGCGTCACTGCGTCAGGCCGGGCGACCGTGTCGGCATCGTCACGATCTCTGGGTCGGGCGCTCTCCGGCTGCGTGAAGGCATCGAGACCGGCTTGCTCAGCCCGCAGGATCAGCCTCCACGCCAGTCGATTGGGACGTGACTGCTTGTTCTCCCAACGATTGACGGAGGCGAACGAGACATGCAGGTACGCAGCCAACCGCTGCTGGGTCAGACCGAGCTTCGCTCGGAGCCGCCGAATGCGATCGGCGAAGTCGTCGGGAAGTTTTGTCGGTGTTTCGATCATCAATCCTGCCTGCTGATTATCGCACAAGCTATAGCACCAAGATACGACTCTTCGCTATCACACCGTGAAACGTACACCATATCGCGTGCTGGAGCAAGCACGTATCGCATATGTTATGCAAGTTTTCGTAAACGGCGTCCTAGATGGAGTTTAGGGGCCTGCCGTGTCCGACATCGTGGGCAATTGACGAGTCTCCCCGCAGTTTCGGGCCGCCCTTTCACGGAACGCTGCCCCGCGCCGGCCCTCCGGGCTGGCATACTTCGCGGGATGCCGCGACGCCCTGGTCAGGGTAGCAGACCTCGCTGTGGTTGTGCCGTCCCAAGGCGGCTCCACGTCCGGCTGGTTGCGGAAGGGCAGGAGTCGGCCTTGGCAAGCTTTCAGATGGGGTAATGACCCACGGAAGCAGGGTAAGCCCGGCTTGATCTTGCCCTGTTGTGGTGGGTCGCACGGCCGATTCTCCCGCACGGCGTTTTCGAGCCGTCGGATAGAATAGTGCGAGGAGGTGTGGCGTGGCGAAGCAGCCAAGAGAGACAAGACCAGAAACAGCGGTTCCGACGAAGCAGGCGGAACAGGCTCCGCACCCGCTGGGCCTTGATGGTGATAAGCCGACCGAGATCACTGACGAAGACTACTGGGCGCGGGAGGAGGAGTATCACGACGTGTTCGCTGTGTACGACACGATGCACGAGATCGCGCACAGCGTGGGCGTAAGTTGGCACGTCATCGGAAACCACGCCGTGGACCAGGTTCAGTCGCATGCGATGACCCAACCGCATGATGAGGCGATGGAGGAAGCGCTCCGGATTGCCGGGAAGAACTGCGCGAGCCTGATGCACATGCTGGCGGCGCACGGCAAACAGGTCGTCTTTCGGGAAGTGGACGGCAACGCCGAGTTCTACCTCCTGGATTCGCGGACAGGCGTGGAGGAGTTGGTTTGGAACGAGGAGGAGCGTCAGCCTCAGACAGCCCATAAGATCGCGTGTAGCAGCCCCAATCGCCCCGGCTTGGCACGCTGAAAAATTGACTGTAGAATTGGCCTATAAAATCGTCCGCCCCGAGGCGCAAGCGTACAAGTGCATGGATTCGAGTCCTGTATCGCCCAGTCCTTTTGGGGGCAAGGGCTTGCGACGATTCGGAGAGGCGTGGAAACCGGCAGAATGGGATGCCAGTGGCTCTCCATGGGGATTGGGTGGGGTCTAGTGCAGCTTCACTCCTGGATCTG
>JAJDDS010000377.1 GCA_029260195.1 Phycisphaerae bacterium | reverse complement strand
CATCGAGCAGCGCCCGGACCTTTCCGAAAGCGTTTCCGCACACCACGATGCTCCCCGTGCGCAGCGTCCCCTCCTGCACGAGCACGCGAACGACAGCCCCGACACCTTCCTTGCGCTCGGCTTCGATCACCGTTCCCATCGCATCGCATTTCGGGTCCGCCTTCAGGTCCAGCACGTCACCGAGCGCGGTCAGGTGTTCGATCAGTCCGTCAACGCCTTGGCCCGTGATCGCCGACGTGTGGATCACATCCGTATCGCCTCCCCAATCGCCACTGGGTTGCAAGCCATGCTCGGCGAGCTGACCGTAAATCTGGTTGAGGTTCTGCGTCCCGAGATCAATCTTGTTTAGCGCCACGACGATCGGGACTTCGGCGGCTTTGATGTGGTTGATGGCCTCGACGGTTTGCGGCATGACACCGTCGTCGGCCGCCACGATCAGAACTGCCACGTCCGTGAGGTGCGCGCCGCGGGATCGCATGGCGGTGAACGCGGCGTGCCCGGGAGTGTCAACGAATGTCACTTTACCAGCCGTCTTGTGTTCCAGGTGGTACGCGCCGATGTGCTGCGTGATTCCGCCGTCCTCCGACTTTGTCACGTCCGTCTGTCGAACCGCGTCGAGCAGGCTGGTCTTGCCGTGATCGACGTGCCCGAGAAACGTCACCACCGGCGGACGCGACCGGAGCGTCTTGTGCTCCCGGTTGGCGAACTCCTCCTGCAATTCGTCCAACGCGGTCATTGCAGCCACGACCGTCAGCGTGACGCCATGTTCAAGCGCCACGAACTCCGCCATCTCCTCGGTCAATTCCATGTTGATGTTGCCAGCCACCGAAAACTCGTTTCGCAGAATGGGCAACATCTGAATCATCGAAATGCCGGTGGCCGCGCAGAGATCCTTGATCATGATGGGGGCCTGCACCGTGGCTTCGGTCTTGGCGGGTGCGGGCGACGACCGACCCCCTCGCCCCGCGCCTTCGACAGCACGGCGCGTGTGGATGCGCCGGCCGGTTGCGTCGCTGATTCGCTCCTGACGTTCCGCCAGGTCGCGGTTGCGCCACTCCTTATTCCTATCCGCCTGGTCACCGACGGGGCGCCGCGCGCCGCGGTCCTTGCGCGCACTCTCGCCTCCGGCGACGCGGCCACGACCTCGGCGTCGCCCATCAGCCTCCGGCGCCATGGGCGGCGGTGGCCCGGACCCGCTCGAAGCGGCGGGAATGCGTCGCCTCGGTGGCGGACCAATCTGTTGCTCCACCGGTTCGTACCGCACGACGCGCGGCCCCTTCAGTTGCACTGGCTGCGGTACGTTCTGCGGGCCAGCGGGTGAGATCTTCTCCCGGGGAGCGCCCGGCTGGGGTTGGGGCACCACGGCGCCACCCAGTACGCGCGCCGGCGGCGCAGCGTCGGTGTCCGCGAGTGTCACCTCAGCGGCTGCGGCGGGCGGTTCATCGACGGAGGGGCAGGCGTCGTCTTGTCTCTCCGCGTCACCCTCAACCGACGGCGCCTCCGGTGCGATGACCGGCGCGACGACGTCGACCTCCGAATCGGCCAACGACTCATCGGGCTCCACGTCCACCGGGGGAGTTGGCGCCTCTACGGTTGCGGAACCGCCATCCACTGTCGGCGCGACGTCAACGGCAGACTCGTCCGCAGACTCGGCGACTACTTCGGCGGCAGGAGCCTCCATCTCGATCGTGGCAACGGCGGTATCGGCGTCGGCAGTCGCCCGCGATTCATCGTCGGCGTGCTTCGCCGCGCGCTTGCGCACTGGAGCTTTCTTCACTTTCGTAAGATCGACGCGGCCCGCAGTTTCGATCGTCGTCGCATGCTGACCTTCGCTGAACCACTCGCGGATCGTCGCCTCAAGTCCGGCGGAGAGTGTGGACATGTGGTTGGTAACCTGCAGCCCCTCGGCGTTGCATTTGGCGATGATCTCCTTGCTCGCCACGTTGAGCGCCTTCGCAAGGATGTGAACTCGCATTTTCTCAGCCAAGGCCGATTCTCCGTTCTCGCGTGATATCGGGGAGCGCGTCCCACCTCGCTACCAACTCTATATCCATAAAACTCGTTACGCCTCGCCGTCCGACTCGGCAGCGCCCTCGACCTTGGTCAACTCACCGGCTGGCTCGGCGCTGATCGCGGTAGCGGCACTCGCAACATCGCCACCCGCCGTCGCAACCGAGTCGGCGTCGTCACCCACATCCGACGTCGGCGTCGATTCCTCGTCACCTTCGGCCGCGACAGCGGTCTCACTCTCGTCTGCCCCGCCACTCACCTCGGCTTCACCGTCGGCGATGGGAGTGTCAGAGACATCCGCCGGCACACCGGCGACGGTCGACGGTTCGTCGTCCGCCACCACCGACGCCTCCTCACCGCGCTCAGCCGCCTCCTCGGCGGCTTCCGCCTCAAGTTTTGCTTTGGCGGCTTCCTCAGCCTTGGCTTGGGCGTCTTCCGCGGCGATTCGTTCGATGGCCGCGATCGCGGCTTCGACGATTTGGCCGGCCAACTCCTCGGACAACTCGAGTTCCTGGACCAGCGGGTCGGCGCCGACCTCTTTGAGGTCCATCAACGAGATCATTCCGAGCGCCAGAATCTTGTCGAGCAGCACATCCTCGACGCCTTCGACCGCCTTGAACGTCCGTTCAAGATCGTCGAGGCCCTTGTTGTACTCAGCCGGTGTCAGAATATCGATATCCCATCCGGTCAGACGAGCGGCGAGACGTACGTTTTGGCCGCGTTTGCCGATCGCGAGCGATAGCTGGTCCTCAGACGCGACCACCGTCGCACGACCGAGTTCGAAACAAAGCGCGACTTCCTGAATCTCCGCGGGCTTCAGCGCGTTGCCAATCAGAATCTGCGACGACTCGTTCCATCGCACGATGTCGATCTTCTCGCCCCCAAGCTCGTCGACGATGTTGCGAATCCGACTCCCGCGCACACCGACGCACGCGCCGACCGCGTCGACTTTGATATCGATGCTGGCGACAGCAACCTTTGTGCGATACCCGGCTTCGCGGGCCAGCGCACGGATTTCGATGATGCGCTCCGAAACCTCGGGAACCTCGATTTCGAATAGCCGCCGGATGTAGTCGGGATGGGTTCGGGTGAGGACAATGCGAACCTGGTAGGGAACCTCGCGCACGTCCAGAATCATCGCCCGCACGCGCTCACCCGGGTGATGCGACTCGCCGGGTATCTGCTCGCTTCGCGGTAGATACCCCTCGGCACGCCCGAGGTTTACGATCAGTGCGCCCCCCTCGAACCGCGAGATCGTTCCGGTCACGATCGTTCCGACCCGCTGGGAGTATTCCTCGAAGACGCTGCTGCGCTCGGCTTCGCGGATGCGCTGGATCATCACCTGCTTGGCTGTTTGTGCCGCGATGCGTCCGAGCTCTTTCATCGAGATGGGTTCACCGTTCACCGTCGCCGCGATAGTGCCGCTGACCCGGTCGATCTTGACCTCCACCTCGTCGTCGAACGCGTACGTCTTTCGGGCGGCGGAGACCATCGCGGTCTCCAGATCTTCGTAGACGAGATCCTTCTCGATGTTCTTGTCGCGACAGATCGAATCGACAAGACGTAGCAAGTCGTTGTTCATAATCCTCAGCGTTTCCTTCACACGCGATGCGGCGTTCCATTTACCCCACGCGTGGATTCAATGCCATCCGCGTTTCGCCAAACAAAAATGTGGGCGCAACGTAAGCATTCCCACATTCAAAAGTCCGGCTCAGGCGTGTCGCGATCGTCTCGGTCTGCTTAGCGCATCACACGCCTCCCACAGACCCGCCGACCGGCTTCACGCGCCGGCGACCCAACCCGAAAGCAGCTAGGCCGTGCGGGCATCGACCTCTCCAACGTCCGCAACCATATTTGCGCCGCACTCGCCCAGCTCAAATAAAGACACACCGGCGACGTCGATCACAGCCCGCGCGCGACCGGTCGCAGGCACCGATTCCGTCATCGGGAGCTTCGCCACCATTGCCTGTCCGTCCGCCATGCACGAGTACACGATCCGGTGATCTCCAAGATCCTCCGTCGCCGTCACGTCGATCGATAGCGATCCGACTCCGACATCGCCGCCGCACACGATCGACACACGATCGGGACGAATGCCCAAAACCACTTCGCCATCGACACGGCTCGCGACCGAATCCGCACACCGACCGGGAATCCGTACCCGACCGCCGACGCACTCGAACAGCGCCTCCGCGCCCGCCGCGATCATCGCGCCAGACAGGAAATTCATCGGAGGCGACCCGAGAAAGCCAGCCACAAAACGGTCAGCCGGCCGCTCGAAAACCTCTTGCGGACGACCGATCTGACGGGCGACGCCGTTCCGAAGTACGACGATCCGATCACCCAACGCCATCGCCTCAACCTGATCGTGCGTGACGTAGAGCGCGGTCATCCCGAACTCACGATGCATGCGCTTCAATTCCTGACGCACACGCACGCGCAGCCTGGAATCCAGATTGGCAAGCGGCTCATCCAGAAGACAAACCGAAGGCCTCCGGACGACCGCGCGACCAAACGCGACCCGTTGCTGCTGCCCCCCCGAGAGCGCATGCGGCCTCCGGGCGAGCAACTTCTCGATTCCGAGAATGCCCGCCACTTCCTCCACACGCCGCCGAATATCGTCTCTCGGCGTGCGGCGCATCTTCAAGCCGAACGCCAAGTTGTCGTACACCGTCAAGTGCGGATAGAGGGCGTAGTTCTGGAA
>JAJDDS010000376.1 GCA_029260195.1 Phycisphaerae bacterium | reverse complement strand
GACAGCTTCGCTCCCGACCCCGACGATCCGGATGATCCTCCGCGCATGATCCACCCCGGCGAAGGGTATCTGACTTACTCGGTTCGACCAATGCCGGACCTGCCGACAGGAACCGAAATCACGAACGTCGCCGAGATCGTCTTCGATTGGAACGCGCCGATGGAGACGCCCGAGGTTCTCAACACGATCGACGCGGCGGCCCCGACATCAAACGTGGAAGCGCTTCCGGCGGGAGTAAACCACGCCAGCTTCGAGGTTTGCTGGTCGGGCGACGATGACGCGGGCGGCTGCGGAATCGAAGGCTACTCCGTCCACGTCTCGGACAACGACGACCCGTACACGACGTGGCTGACGACCGAGGATGAGTGCAACACGTTCACAGGTGCCGCAGTCGGCCACGCGTATAGCTTCTACAGCGTCGCCCGCGACCACGTGGCCCATGTCGAGCTGCCCCCGACCGATCCGGAGACCGGCGCGATCATCCCCGACGCCACGACCACGGTGCGCTTCGGCGATTTCGACGGCAACGGGGTGGTGGACCTGGTTGACTATGACGCTTTCCAGACATGCGTGACGGGCGCCGGAGGCGGCCCACTCGATCCGGGTTGTGAAGGCAAGGACTTCGACCTCGACGACGACGTAGACCTGCTCGACTTCGCCGCCCTGCAGGTCGGATTCGGGAGGCCCGAGTAGGAGGCGTCGGACTGGCAGGTTCAGACACGCCTGGGGCGTTTGAGGTCTTGCGGATGATGAATCGAATAGCGGTGACAACAGGCTTGGTGCTTGCCGCGATGGTCGTAGAAGTGGCAGCACGGCGGGCGGTCGAGCGACGCCTGCTTCAGTGTAAGCTGGAAACACACCCGGAGAAGACGCGTATCGTCTACTGCCGGGACAGCAATCGCCCTGAAGATCATCCACGCATTCAGTTTGACTTTCTGGGCTATGGCTTCAGACCGCGAAGGGCCCGCAACAGCCGCGATGGTCGATACTTTGCCAACTTCGCCCCGGCCATTGGCCGCAAGGCGATGAAGGCAATCGTGCAGACGGTGCGTGGCTGGGGTATCCACGCGGCCAGCGAGAAGGAGCTTGATGACTTCTCGCGAATGTTCAACAGGTACATCCGCGGCTGGGTGAATTACTACGGTCGCTACCACCCCTCGGCGCTACACCGGACTTTCGACTGTATCAACAGGCGACTGGTCCGGTGGGCCATGAAGAAGTACAAGCGATACCGGGACCACCAGCGAAGGGCGACTCACTGGCTGCGCCGCGTGGCGCGCAAAAGGCCGGAGTTGTTCGCCCACTGGCAGCTCGGCATCGTGCCGTAAGGCGATGGGATGATGGGAGTCGGATGAGTCGAGAGGTTCACGTCCGGTTCTGGGAGAGCGCGGGGGTGAGATTCCCCCGCGCCACCGACGCTCCCGGTCCCAGAGGGGCGCGATCGGGAGTGGAGGCACGCCATGCCGCCCGAAATGGCCCCCTTGTATCCTTCACCCGGCTCGAAAAACCCAGATTCACCCCCTTGCATCCTTCACCCGGCTCGGTACAATCCCCGATTCTGGTGTTCGGAAGGAACCATTGCTATGCCAAAGAACAAGACACACAAAGGCGTCGCCAAACGATTCAAGCTCACCGCCAAAGGCAAGGTGAAGTTCAAGAAGTCCTTTGCCGGGCACCTGATGAGCGGCAAGAGCGGAAATCGAAAGCGGCACCTTCGGAAACCCGCGTTCCTGAGCGGCGCCATCGCCGCCACCATCAAGAGGTCGCTTACTACCTGAGCCCGCCAGCCGCGCGGAGTCGAGATTATGCCAAGAGCCAAAGCAGGCGCAGCCAGACATCGCAAGAAAGTCCGCATCCTCAAGGCCGCCAAAGGTTACCGGGGAGCGCGTAGCAAGCAGTACCGCACCGCAAAAGAGGCAGTCATGCGCGCCGGCGCGACGGCCTACGCACATCGTCGAGCACGCAAACGCGACTTCCGGACACTCTGGGTGTTGCGACTCAACGCCGCCTGCCGCGAGCGCGGTATCGCCTACAGCCGGTTCATCTTCGGCCTCAAGGCTGCATCCGTCGTCATCAACCGAAAAATGCTCTCAGAGATCGCCATCAGCGACCCCGAAGCGTTCACCGCTGTCGTCGAAATCGCCAACGCCCATCAAGCCAGACAGGCTGCCTGACGTCGGGCATGCCCAAGTCGAAGGCGTTGGCATGAGTCTGCCCGACACCACGCCGGGTGCCGCTGGCGGCTTACTGCCAGTGTTCTTTTCCGTCGCACCAGTGAATCCTCGTCCGGCAACCCAGCCCCCGCCGCGTCCCCAGATCGCGAATCCGGATATCAAACCTCGAATAGCGGTGTGCTCAGATACTTCAATCCCGTGTCCGTGAGCACCACGACGATGCGCGACCCACGCTCCCGGTCCGCGAGCAGTTGCACCGCAGCCGCCACGTTTGCACCCGACGACGTACCCACGAAAAGGCCCTCCCTGGCGGCGAGTTTTCGCGCCATGTTCGTAGCCGTTTCGTCATCGATCGCGATGTAGTCCGCCACCAGCGAATGATCGATCAGGTCCAGATCGCGCGCGTATCCACCCCCCGCGATGCGATGCGGTCCCAGGTACTCCCGGCAGCCGAAGTGTGACGCGCTGGTCGGTTCCACAATGTAGCAGCGGATTTCCGGATTGCGCTCCTTGAACGCTTCGGACACGCCCGCGAACGTGCCCCCCGTCCCCACAAACTCCACGAACGCGTCGATCTCGCCGTCAGCCTGCTCCCATATCTCGCGGCCGGTCCCGGTGTAGTGCGCCATCTTGTTGGATTCCGAATGGAACTGGTCGACCCGGACCGCGCCGTGTTGCTCCACGTACCGTGTCGCCTCCTCCTCCACGAGAATCAAATCCTGGGGACTGACTTTGCCCGGCGGCGAGTCGGGCGCCTGGTCAACCAGCACCACCTCCGCCCCGAGAATGCGCATCATCCGGATGCGCTCGATCGTGTTCGCCTTCGACATCACCGAGACGAATTTGTATCCGCGCACCGCGCACACGATCGCCAGCCCGCACCCGGTATTCCCGCTGGTCACCTCGACGATGGTACTCCCCGGGCTCAACAGCCCGCGTGCTTGCGCCGCGTCCAGCATCTGCTTGGCGATGCGATCCTTCTTGCTCCCGCCGGGGTTCATGAACTCGCATTTGGCAAGGATGCTCCCCTCCATCTCGGCGCAGAGGCGTTGCAGGTCGATCAACGGTGTGTGGCCTATGGCTTGATCGGCGCCGCTCAAGACGCCCTGGACAACGGTTTCCATGCTGGGGTCGCTCCTTCTACCTGCTCATCGGCTGACCATCCGCTCCGGTCCGATCCCCGGTATCGTAGCACGAATCGGGACGCGCGGTAAGAAGCGATCACGCCCGGCGCTGGTGGCGCGTGTCACAAGTTTCGCGACTATGCGAGCCGCAAGCTTCAGCTTGCGCGGGGCGTCCGTGCGGGCTGAAGCCCGCGGCTCGTTAGTCGTGTGATTTAGGAAACACGGTGCTAGTCGCCGCGGGTCGATTTCAGAAAGGGGGCGATGCCGAAGTGCGGATCGTGGCAGGCGATGCAGTTCTCGACGTTGTCTCCGGCGTGCGCCGATTCGCTGAGGTCTTCCGGTTCGTCGTGGCAATCGACGCACGTGTCGAACACCGGCATGTTCAGCAGGCTCCGCTCGACGCTTCGGTGGGGGTTGTGGCAGGTGATGCACTCGCCCTCAGCCACCGGTGAGTGACCGACCTCGTCACTGAAGTAACGCTCGTGACACCCTCGGCATTGGTCGAGAAAATCGTCCCGCACCTGCATGCGGGAATCGGCGTCGTGACAGTTCTTGCACTCCCGACGGACGTACGGTGGGTGATGCGAAGCGAATTTTGACGGCGGAAGAACGAGCTTCGGGACCTCGCTCCGCACGCCCACAACCATCGACGTCGACTCGGACGCGCCTGACGATTCGGGTATCTCGAAGAAAAAGTGCATGAACCGCGTCCGCGCCCCCGGCGCGCAACCCAACGCCACGAGCAGACACACAAGAGCAACAGCAGCCAACGTGATCTTTCGCATAAGCACTTTTACCAATCACCCATGCCGCATGGGCACCATCGACACCATACCCCGGACGCCGACGGGATCAACAGGTTTTTTTGACCTCGCCGGCGAACCAGACAATTCACAGGCGCGTGGGATTCCTCCTTGCCATCCCGCGGCGCATCCTCTATACGGTCGGTCGGGCATCGGAGAAGGGGGGTGATGTTGGAAGCGGGGCGGACTGTTCATCGCCTCGCCCTGGATCGGCGCCGACCGACGGCTTGCACGCCGAACCCGGCGCGAAACGAGTGGAAGCGACGGCAAGGATGGCGATGCGCGGAACCTTCAGACTCCCTCGGCGAAGTTGGTGCATCCTGGCCATCGCATCTGTTCTCGCCGGCCCTCAGGTCCCGCTCCACGCGACAGCACAAACGAAAGACGGCCACAACGAAGATCGGACACGCGACTTCACGCTCGATGCGCTCGAAGCCTACCTCGATATCGAAGGCGACTTCCGTTACTCGAGCATCGAATCGAAACGCACTGTCGCCCCCCAACGCGAGGTGCGACAGCGCAATCGCGAGTGGGGCTTCGAGGAATCCTTCGGCCTACGCCTCGGCGGATCGATCATCGACCCCCGTTTCATCTCCTACCGCGCCGACCTGAGCTTCGGCCTGACTCAGGACCGCTTCGAGGAGTTCGGCGGCGTCCTGAGCCGAACCGACTCGGACACCGGAACGCTGCTGCGGTACGACATGCGGTTGAACCTCTTCCAGGGTGAGAAGCTCTCCGGCTCGGTCTACGGATTCCGCCGCGACGATCGGATAAACCGACGTTTTCAGCCCACGCTGGACGATCTGCGGACCCGGTTCGGCACGAGTTGGACCTGGGCTGACAAAACCCTGCCCATGGAGTTGAGCTACGATTTCGAGGATTCCAAGCGGCGCGGCAATCGTGATCGCAGCGACGACGAGGATTTCACCGAGAGCAACCTGCGGTACGGCCTGCGCTGGCTGATCGACACGCATCACACCTTTAAGCTCTCCTACGATCACACCGAACGCGAGCAGGAATACCAAGGCCGCCGGCGCCGTTTCGAAACCTCGCGCGACCTGTTCACGTTCGAGGACGAGTTGGCTTTCGGCGGATCACATCGAAACGTCCTGCGCACGCTGATCCACTGGCAGGAGGAGACCGGCGATTTCGCTCGTGACCTCTTCGAGATCGGCCCCCAACTCACCCTCCACCATAGTGATTCACTGCAAACGCTCTATAAATACCAGTTCAACCGCGACCGATACCAGGCGCTCGACGTCGAGACCCACCGGGCTGACTTCCAACTCGTGCATCAGGTGTACTCGAATCTGACCACCACCTTCGGCGCGTTCGGACTCTACGAGGAAATCGAAGGCGACGTGCGAACCGCCCAGTACGGCACGTCGGTTGACTGGCAATACAACCGGCGCAACCGGTTCGGACACCTGTACGCCAACCTCGCGCTTGCCTACGACACCGAGGACGTTGAGGGCGGCGGCGGGCGACGGCTCGTGCTCGACGAGTCCCACGTGTTCCGTGATCCTGTCGACGTCACCTTGCGCAATCGAAACGTCGTTGTCACCGCGGTCGTCCTCACCGACCCGAGCAACCGCGTCGTGTTTCGCCCAGCCATCGACTACTACATCTACAACCAGGGCAACGTCACGCGAATCGCCAGGACTCGGACCGGGCGCATCGCCGACGGCGACACCGTCCTGATCGACTATCAGTTCAACACTCCGGCGGACGGGCAGCTTGACACCGTCCGCGTCGATTTCAGCCTCGAGCAGCGATTCACCAATGGATGGACCCCGTACTACCGGTTTTCCTATCGCAATCAGGAGGACGACACGTCCTTCGGCTTCGCCTCCCGCGCCGATCGAACCGATCACCACCGACTCGGTGCCAACTACAAATCCAAGCGCTACGCCGCCGGCGCCGAGTACGAGATTTTCGACGACACCGTCGACCCCTACGACGCGTTCCACATCAACGGCGCCGTATACTTGTTACAACGCGCCGACCACTCGTTGGACGCGTCCACCCGATTGTCGCGTTTGTTCTTTGAGGGCGGCGTCGACGATCGAAATGTCACGCTGATCGACGTGTCTCTCGATCACCGCTGGCGGATCAACGACTCGGTCTCGACCGTCGAACGCTTGGGATACCGGTACGAGGATGACTCGATCGAGGGCATCACCCATGGCTGGGATGCGTCGGTCGGCGTCGAGTACGTCTGGGGCCAGTTTACGAGTGAGTTGACTATGGATTATGATCGGCTTGACCTCCCCGGTTCCGAGGAGGAGGAGTTCGGCGTCTATTTCAGAATCAGGCGGGATTTCGGCGATCTGTTGGCGCGCAGGTAACACCATGAACACGTCGCGACGACTACCACCGGGAGCAGGAAGCGCTGGACGTTGTCATTCCGAGCGCAGCGAGGAATCGTGCCGCACATGGCGCGACGTCCCGCACGTCGCTCAGCGTGGCGATCGGTATCTTGTGCGCGCGTTGGCAATCGCCGTTTGGATTCCGGCGACCGCGATCACCGCCGCCTACGCCGACGACTCGATCGTCAACTCCGCCCACGATCTGTCAGCCATGGGCCCTGGCCCGATTCGCGCGGTCGACGAGTCGCGCATTTGCATTTTCTGTCACACCCCCCACAACGCCGCACCGCAGACGCCCCTTTGGAACCGCGAAAACCCCCGAACCCATTACCGCATCTACGAAAGCTCGACCACCGACGCTCGCATCGATCAGCCCAGCGGCCCGTCCAAAATGTGCCTAAGCTGCCACGACGGATCCATGGCCCTTGGCAACGTGCTCTCCGCGCCGACCCCGCACCCCATCGTCACGACCGCGCGGACCATCCCTCCAGGAACCAAAGACCTCACCAACGACCTGTCGGACGACCATCCTGTCGGCTTCCGTTACGACCGGGCGCTCGCCAACGCCGATAGCCAGGTCCGACCCCCCGAGGTCATCAGTGGTGAACTCCCGCTGGGCGCGCACGGCGAGGTCCATTGCACCACCTGCCACGACCCGCATGACAACGAACTCGGCTCCTTCCTCCGAATCTCCGACCGGATGGCTACCATCTGCGTCACCTGCCATGACATGAACGGCTGGGATCACGCATCCCACGCCACCAGCCGCAAGCGCACCCCGGGTCGCGTCGTCGATCCCAGACACCCGCTCAAGTACGACACCCTCGTCGACAACGGCTGCCTCAACTGCCACAAGATCCATGGCGCCACCCAACGCGAGCGACTGCTCCGCCATCAGCGCGAAGAGGACACCTGCCTCAGTTGCCACGACGGCTCGGTCACCTCCCTCAATATCGCCGCTGACATCGGCAAGCGTTCCGGACATGACGTCGCCGCCAGAAACGGCGTCCACGACCCGGCCGAGGTCCCCTTCACCATGCGCCGCCACGTCGAGTGCCAAGACTGCCACAACCCCCACGCGGTGCAACCGAGCCCCTTCCGGACCACGGGAAGCTCGCTCGGGCAGCGCGTCACCGGCCCGAACCTGCACGTCAAAGGCGTCACCTCGTCTGGCCGCGAGACCGACGACGCTGAGTTCCTCCACGAGATCTGCTTCAAGTGTCACGGCGACAACGCCGGGTTCCGCCGCCCCCGCGTCGACCGGCAGATCGTACAGAACAACACACGGTTGGAATTCCAGACATCCAACCCCTCATTTCATCCCGTGGCCGGCGCACGCCGCAATCCCGACGTCGTCAGCCTGATCCCACCACTCCGAAACGGTAGCACCATCACCTGTACCGACTGCCACAACAGCGACGACGCCCGTGTCGCCGGCGGAACCGGACCCAATGGACCGCACGGATCGCGATTCGAACCCATGCTCGTACGCAACTACGACACCGACGACTTCACCACCGAATCAGAACAAGCCTACTCACTCTGCTACGGCTGCCACAGCCGGGACAGCATCTTGGGCAACGAGAGCTTCCCCCTGCACAACCTGCACATCGTCGGGTTTCAAGCCCCGTGCAGCACCTGCCACGACGCCCACGGAATCTATCGAGGCCAAGGCGACGCGACAAACCACAGCAGTCTGATCAATTTCAACCTCGCGATCGTCTCACCCGCTGAGACCGCCACCGGCACCCGCATCGCGCACGAGGACACCGGGCGACTCGCCGGCAACTGCACCCTGACTTGCCACGGACGCCCCCACATTCAGTTCCCCTACGCCAATACGGCCCGGCGCGGCGCGCCTCGCGCGGTCGGGCGAAGTCTGTCCCAGCTTGGAGGGAAGTGATGAAATCGATACTCATCGCCGTCGTCGTCCCCGCCGCCGCCATCGCCGCGATCGCGGGATTCGCCTCCGCCGACATCGAGGGCTCGAAGCACGATTTCACCAATCAGGAATGGTCCGGCGGCGACGCCTGTAGCGCCTGTCACGCGCCCCACCCCGACGAACTCCCTGACGCAGCCCCCGTCTGGGATCCCGACGCCGATCTGTCTCGCCGCTTCGGACTCGTCCTGGGCGACACGCGCGCTCCGGGAAATGGCACGCTCGTCTGCATCCGGTGTCACGATGGGACACTCGCGCCCGAAACCATCACCGGCGTCGAGGGCGATCGTTACCCCAACAAACACCACCCCGGCCTCTCTCAAGCCGGACATGGCACGACCGACCACCCCGTAGGCGTCGAGTATCCTCAGTTCGACGAGGGGTTTCACCCCGCCCCAACCGTCCTCGCGGGGGGAAAGGTCTGGCTGCCCGACGGGAAGGTCGAGTGCATGTCCTGTCACGACCCGCACGATCAGTCCGGCGAGGGCAAGATGCTCGTGCGAAGCAACGCCCGCAGCGCGCTCTGCCTGACATGCCACAAGAAGTGACACCCCGTGTCACAATTTCCCCCCGTGCCGAGCCCGGAGCGCAAGCGACGGGTCGGTTCTCACACGCATCCGCATCCCCCGCCATCCCCGCCGCGGTCTTCTGCTTGCTTTGCGTCATCGGCTGCGCGCCCGCAATGACCCACCCGGAACTCGTCTACTTCCCTCAAGACGCTTCCTCACCGCGCGTCGTCCACCTGCTGTCGTTCGACCGACTCGACCAGCTGATCCCCAAGCCCGCCACCTTTCGCGAGCGATTCCGAGGACGTACCTCGACGCGCCGCATCGTCGTTCCCGCCGGCATCGCCTGGCGCGATGACACTCTGTACGTCTGCGACACCGGCGACAACGTCGTGCATGTCTGGAACCTGCGAGACGGGAGATCCCGCATCGTTGGCGAAGGCGACCTCGCCAAACCCGTGGACGTCGCCGTCGACGACGACGGCGCCGTGTACGTAGCGGACACCGGTTTGTCATCCGTCGTCGTCTTCAACCCCTCCGGATCACCCGTCCCCCCCCAAGCCCCCGGTTTTGCCGGGGGACACGCTCCCCCACGATCCGCCATCCACCGCCTCCGACCCGTCGACCGCGACGCCTACAGACCGGTGGCCATCGCCGTCGACGTCGACCGGGTCTACGTTGCCGACATCGCTGGGCATTATGTTGACGCCTTCGCGACCGCCGACGGCACACACCTCGACGCCCTCGGCGGAGTCGGAAGTGATCCCGGACGCTTCTACTACCCCACAGGCGTCGCCACCGACGAGACCGGGAGACTCTTCGTCTCCGACATGATGAACGGCCGCGTGCAGATTCTCAGCCACCGGAGAAGACGCGCCGCCATCATCGGCCGACCCGGCGACCGCTATGGCGACCTCGGCAGCCCGAAGCACCTCGACACCGGACCCGGCGGAACAGTCTTCATCGCCGACGCAGCCTACGCCCACATCCACGTTTTCGACGACCGGGGAAACCTGCTGATGCTGTTCGGAGGCCCCGGTGACCGACCGGGCCACACCCCCATGCCCCTCGGCGTCACCGTTGCCACCGACGTCCCCGACACCGTCACCGCGCTGGTTCCCCCGGATTTCACCGCCGAGTACTTCGTGTTCGTCACCAACCGCATCACCCACCGAGGCGTCAGCCTCTTCGCCGTCGGCACTGGAACACGGCCAACCAACTGACGTCTTCGAACCGCGCCGCCCGGCCCTCCTTCGCCGTCCACGTTCCGAGCCCGGATCGCAACCGACGGAACGCACCTATGACGCGACCCCGGAAGGGTGATCAAACTCTCCGGGGCCTGCGCGCTGTCGGCGTCCACCTTGTGGAATGGCCGCATCAGTTGTGAATCGTCATTGAAGACGGAAACTCGATGTCGAACTCCGTTTCACCGTTGTGACAGGTCTTGCAGGCGAAGTCGCCCGTAACCCACGGGTACGCGAACGACCCATCCTCGGTCACCTGGGACGCCGCCGACAAGTCGATCCGGAAAATGTGCGTGCGAATGTCACCCGTCGACGGACCCGTTCCGACGGCATCGTGTGCGATCGCCGACTTCACCAGTTTCGGCATGTGGCACGTCACGCAATCGAAGCCCGCCATCCCCCCGCCGGCGATCTCGTATTCGTCCGCGCTGTGGCATTGCGTGCAGTCCGTGTCCATCCCCGGCGGATCACCGCTGATCGCCTGGTATCGGGTGCTCGTGTGCGGGTTATGGCAGGTGATGCACGTCAGCGAGGCGTGCGGACCCGTCGCCCCGGCGGACTCGTCGTCCGGGTTGATCCCCTGCATCTCGTCGTGCTGCTCGTGATGCCGAATCAGACCGCCACTCGTCTGGATCAGCCCCACCCCGCCCACGTACGTCGGGTAGTCTTTCTCCGCGTGTCGGGTGTGACAGTCCCCACAAGCCGCCGGAGCACCGTACGCCATGTCTTCAGCCAGGAATTGCTCGGTCGTGCGAGCGCTCGCAATCTTCGTGATGTTATCGTCATTCGGACCCGCGACGTGATCGCTACCCGCGCCGTGACATGCCTCGCAATGCACTCCGCCGAACGCGAACGTACCTTCCATCCCCGGAAGATCGTTCTGACGGTTCAGGTTGCGGTCGTCGCCCGCCTCCGAAGTGTACCGGCGCCAACCCGTCGTATGGCAGTTCCCGCAGTTGTACACCTTGTCCGTCTCGTTGTCGTGATACGATGCGAAGCCCTCCGTCTCGAGGTTGAACTGCACCGAGCTGCCCGTCACGATGTAGCCGTCCTTGTCGATCCACCGCGCCTTCCAACCATACCCGCCAATAACGAAGCTGATGTCGCGGTAGCTTCCAGGCGTGCCAAGCGTATTGTCCGTACCCACGCCGGGATCCGGAGCCTCGTCGACCGCGAGCGGCGAAACGTCGTCGTCGCTGATCAGCTCCAGCGCGCCGTCGATCGTGCTGAACGGGTACGTCGGCACCCCGTCCGACACGATTTCGTTCAGTTTGTACGGATGCCCGCTGTTCACGAACATCGCGTAGATACCCGGGTGGCATTGCCCACATCGCTCCGAACCGACGTACGTTCGCGCAGCCGGCGCAGTGCCTCCATCGTCATCGGCCGCCGCGTCATCCGATGTGTCCCCCGGCCCGTCGCCGTCACGGTCGTCCCCGTCGTCCCCGTCGGTGGCGTCGGTTCCGTTGTTCGTCGTGTTTCCCGGGCTGAGGAAGTCAAAACACCCCGTTAAGTTCAACGCAACCACGCCGGTAAACGCAACCGTCATCCAGGAAGATCGTCCATGTCGCCTTGCAGCCGCCGTCGCCAACATTCAACCGTCTCCTTACTTAGTGAACCGCTCGTCGTCGCCGGACGCACGCCCCTCACTCGAACGACGCATGTCCGACGGTCATGCCGGCAGACCCTCCGTTCGGAATGCGGGTCACCATGGTTGATCGGCGGAACGCCGTCCGCGCGGGAGTGAAATCTGTTAAGACGGTGAAGTTGCGTGAAGAGGGCCAGGGTTTCTCATTCCAGAGACGACCTCGCCGGGGGCCGTGGCCGATTCGCGTCATCCTTCGGGTGAAATGGCGCAACGCTGCCGCATTTGCCACAGCAATACCCTCCGCAAGTCGTGCGCGGCGCCCGTGTCGCCGCAGACTCCCACGCACCGAAACCGCGTGTTCGTTCCGATGCACAAACGCGTCCGGTGGTCGGTTCTCGATATGGACTGTTGTCCAGGGACGTGATTCTCAAGAACGGGAGGCGCGCTCGAGCAGCACATCAATCCGGCCCCGCCTCTCGCTGCGTCACGAAGGTCGGATTGCATCGAGACCAGGTTAGCTAACGGTCTGTCGCAGCGCGGACCGAAGAGAGTGATGTCGAGAATCGTGAACTCGTGAGTCGGACGACCCGGTCACGACGTGTGTCCACGGCGAGCGGATTCGCCGTCGGGCACCTCAAAGTGGGTAGAGGGTGCGTGTCGGTCATCTCGGACGCCGAGGACGCCGTTGCGGTGTCTCATCGAGAAGCACCCTACATGGTTGAGGAACCGACGCGCCCTGATTCTCGACGCAGTTTGTTTGGCATCGCGAAAAGCACTTTTGTGGAGAACCTGCCATGAGTACGTGGAAGTCACCGGCCCGATCGATGCGTGTGTTGGCGCTCACCGCCTCATTCTGCGGCGTACTGATGTGGATCACCGGATGCGACGTCGTGCCCGCGCCGACCGGCTGTACGACCGACGCCGACTGCGACGACGGCGACCCATGCACCACTGATACCTGCAGCGCCGGAATCTGCGCCAACGACGCTGTCGAAGACTGTGCCCCCGTCGAAGTTTCCGCCGCCATTGACGGCGATGCCGTCCCCGGCGGATCGGTCATCGCAACCGCCACCGTCGACATACGCGATGGATCCACCGTGAGCAGCTACACATGGGCTCAGTCCAACAGCGTCTCCGCCACAATCGCCGGCGCCGACTCCGCAACCGCGACCGTCACCCTCCCCGGAACCGACGCCTACAAGGACGAGTTGCTCACATTTTTGGCCTCGCCACCCATCGGCGAGGATGAGCTTCCCGAAAACGTACCGCTCCCCGAGGGTGAGTTCCCCGGCGGACTCCAGGATCGATTCCACGTCGTCGGACTCAACCCCTTCGCGCTCGAGGAAGCCGGCTTGGTCACCCTGCGAGTGTCCGTGACCACCACCTCCGGAACCTACACCGGCACCGTCGATATCCACGCCGACCTTCCCTGGGATCGCGCGCTGGGCATCCGAAATGTCCCCATCGGCGTCGCGGTTCTCTTGCACGGCAAGACACAGGACGCGTACGACTGGGATCTCTCCGCACCAAGCGGATCAAGCGCGTCGATGGTCGACGGCACCACCCAGAACCCCTACTTCACACCCGACGTCGACGGCATGTACCGAGTCTCCGCGACCAACACCACCGTCGAGCCATCCGAATCCGTTTCCCTGGAAATCTACGCCGGAACCTGGGAGGGCGCCATCACCGGACAGGACGCCGACGGACGCCCCGAAGCCGACAACTGCGCCACCTGCCATAACGGAGAGATCGCCCCAGACACCTTCACCACCTGGGCACAAACCGGACACGCCGAGATCTTCACCAACAACCTCAACACCAGCACCCATTACGGTGAGGGATGCTTCGACTGCCACACCGTCGGCTTCGGACCGGACGCAGCCAACGGCAGCATCGACGAAGTCGGCGACTACGAGGATTTCCTCAACGCCGGCCTGCTCAACGTCCCCGGCGACAACTGGACACAGGTGCTGCGCGACTTCCCCGACACCGCCCAAATGGCCAACATCCAATGTGAGAATTGCCACGGACCACAGAACGGCTCCGCCCACACCCAGGGCGCCCCCCGCATGAGCCTCGCGTCCGACGTATGTGCCTACTGCCACGGAGAGCCGCTTCGCCACGCCCGATTCCAGCAATGGCAGCTCAGCGGCCACGCCAACTACGAACTCGCCATCGACGAAGGCGAGAGCGGCAACTGCTCGCGCTGCCACACCGTCAACGGCTTCCTCAACTGGCTGCCGATCTTGCTCGACGATGATCCCGATACCGATAGGCTCGCCAACATCGAGGTGACGTGGACAGCCGACGAGACCCACCCACAAACCTGCGTGACCTGCCACGACCCCCACGACATCGGCACTACCACCGGCGTCGACACCGACGCCACGATCCGCATCTCCGGTGACACCCCACCCCTCATCGCCGGATTCCAGGTCTTCGGAGCCGGCAGAGGGGCCATCTGCATGACCTGCCACAATTCCCGTCGCGGATTGCGCAACGACGACAACTTCGCCGACTCCGACACCAAGTCCGCCGCACGTGCTCCGCATGGCTCAGCACAAACCGACGTCCTGATGGGCGAAAACGCCTACCTCGTCAACGTTGGCGTTCGCGGCAGCCACTCCCTCATTGAGGACGCCTGCGTAAACTGCCACATGGTGCAGACGTCCCCACCGGACTTGCTGTCCTACAATCTCGGCGGCACCAACCACACCTTCTTCGCAAGCCCCGACATCTGTGCCAAATGCCACAGCGAGCTCAACGCCGACGGCGTTCAAACTGCGTTCGACGCGAGCTCCGACCAGCTTCAGGTCCTCGTCCAGAATTCACTTCTGGACTTGATCGCCGATCTCGTTGCTGCCGGAAACACCCTCACCATCACCGCCGATGACGTCGTCGCTGCCACAGTCACTGACACTGCCGACATCACCGAGATCGAGTTTGGCGAGTCACACGGCCGGCAGGGGATGACCGTCACCCTGGCTGACGGAACCGTCGTCGGACCGATCAGAATGAGTGACGTCGAGGTATTCGAAGGCACCGAATCGGTCGGAGCCCTCTACGACTTCGCCGACGACCGACTCGTCAAGGCCGGTTGGAACTGGACCCTCGCGTACAACGACCGAAGCCGCGGCGTCCACAATCCGCCGTTCGTATTCGAGTTCCTCGACGCATCGATTGACGCATTGAACGAGCTCCAAGCGGAGTAACTTCGACCCTTCCGAGCCCGGAGCACCAGCGACGAATCGCTCGGAATGCCATCCAGGAGACACCCACCGAGGGACGTGGATCGCTCTATCCGCGTCCCTCCTTCGTTTCGCGCGACCGCACCGTTCACACGTCGTTGCCAGACGGACGCGCTCGGACGAGTCGGGACTTCCGCCGCCCCATCGTCCCCTCTGAGCGGTGCCAACACACGCGATCCGGCTACCCTTCGCTTGACGCCGAACCGGCAATGTGGGAGAAGTGCCGCTGGCGCGGATGCGACCGGTTGGCGCGGTCGATCATCCGAAACGTGTGGCCTGGAACGCACGCTCAGAACCGAGCCGACCCAGGACTTCGCCGCCTCGGCACGCCCGTTTTTCGATTGGCGCCGTCCCGGCATGCCGCTTGCTGGGGATCACGGCGTGCCTTCGCGTCCACCCGGGCCGAGGGCGCCGATGCCAGTGTCGTCGACCGTTGGCGGCGGTGCCATCGGCGGAAGTTTGGACGACAATCTCACGGAGGTTGTCACTAATTTTCGATGGTCGCCACGAGCGGCCACTTGTGTTTGGCGCGTGCGAGCAGCCAGCGCGCGTGTTCTCAATCGGAGGGCGAGCCGTCGCGGGTGTAGTGCGCGGCGCGGAGGCGATCGGATTTGCTCCGATCGGCTTCGGGACCCTCGCGGAGCGACTGACTTTGAGGCGGACACGGCTTCTTTTCCTTGCGGCGTACCTCCAGTTCTTTCTCGTCCCGGACACCGGCCGCGGCGATGACGCGACTTGCGCGACATGCCACAAGTCGCAAACCACTGCGCTCGCGGCGTCGGTGCATGGCGACCTCCGCTGCCAAGCCTGCCATCAAGGCTCCGACACCTACAGCCTCACGCCAGATGGTCTCGCGACCTACGCCCCCGCGCTCGACCGTCCAGCCTTCGACCACGGTCCGGACTTCGCGGGAACGCCCGCCCGGAAGGACATCCCCAAACTCTGCGGCGACTGCCATGCAAACGTCGAACGCATGAACCCGTACGGACTCCGCACCGACCAGCTCGCCCGCTACTGGACCAGCGGACACGGAAAAACACTCAGCGCTTCCGGCGACGAACGCGTCGCCGTCTGCGTCGACTGCCACGGAAACCACGACGTCCTGCCCGACAACGAGCCCGCCAGCCGGACACATCCGCTAAACGTGCCCGATACCTGCGGGGTCTGCCATGCGGACCCGCGGTTGATGTCGGAGTTCGACCTCGCAGTCGCAGTCGTCGACGAGTACCGTCAAAGTGTACACGGACGCCTCCTCTTCGAGCAGCAGGACATCGGAGC
>JAJDDS010000375.1 GCA_029260195.1 Phycisphaerae bacterium | reverse complement strand
GAGCGGGCGGGTGAGTTGGGGATCAACGAACGCGTCAACCTTTTGGTGGAATTGCTCGGGGATGGCGCCCGTCTGGATGCAGCCGAGGAGACGCAGGAAGAACTGCTGGACGATTTGGATGTGCTGCTGCGGGCGTTGACCGAGAAAGCCGTCGATGAGGACGAGCGCGATCAGGAGATCGATCGGCTGGAGGAAACGAAGGCGCGGGTCGAGGAGTTGCTGGATCGGCAGCGGACGCTGCGTGCGGAGACCGCGGAAGCCACGAGGAATAAGCAGCGGGCTGCGCAGGTTCGGCAGGCGATTCGGCGGTTGGATGAGATCGTGCGCCGGCAAGAGGAGGCGAAAGAGGCGACGGAGCAATCGGCGTCGAAGGGGGCTGAAGCGCGCGAGGGGTTGGAGCAACAACAGGAGAGAATCGCCGAGGACACCCAGCGTCTGAAGGAGGATGTGCGGGCGCTGGGCGCGCCGGAAGGCGATTCGCAGAGTGGGGGCGGGCCGTCAGAGGGTAAGCCGCCGTCCGAGGGCGGGAAGAGTGGGAGTGAATCGCAAGGCGGCGAGCCGTCGTCGCCGGGCGAATCGGCGTCGGCGGAACTACAAGGGGCGGCTGAGGAGATGCGGGCGGCTGAGGAAAAGATGAGCGAGGCGAAGTCCGAAATGGGCGCGGACGATGCGGGGGAAGCGGCGAAGGACCAGGAGGCTGCCATCGAGGCGTTGCGACGCGCTCGACACAAGTTGGAGAAGGCTGCCAGCAAGTTGGACGAACGGTCGGAGTCCGAGCGGTTGGCTGACGCGCAGCGCGAGCTGGAAGAGAAAGCGAACGCGCTGTCCAAGAAGATGGGCGGCGAACAGGGTGGCCAGCAAGGGGGGCAGCAGGGCGGACAAAAGGGTGGCCAAGAAGGCGGTCAGAAGGGTGGCGAGCAAGAAGGAGAATCGCAGGAGTCGACGCCGGGACAGGAACAGGTCGAACGGGCGGAGGTGCATATGGAGGAGGCCGCCGAGGACATCGAGGAGGACAAAGCCCGCGACGCGACGGGGGATCAGGACAAGGCGCTGGCGGAACTCGAAGATGCGATGAAGGAGTTGGAGGAAGCGCTCCGTCAGTTACGGCAGGAAGAGCAAGAGGAGATTCTGCGTGATCTGGAGGCGCGCTTTCGCGCGATGCTGACCAGCCAACTCGAGATCAACGCGGGGACGATCGAGTTGCACGGGATCGGCCGGGATCAGTTCAAGCGGCCGGAGTTCCTGCGGACGGCTGAGTTGGCGCAGGCGCAGCACGGGTTGGGGACGGATGCGTCCAAGGCGCTACACGTGTTGGAAGAAGAGGGGACGACGGTGGTGTTCCCAGCCATCCTGAGACAGTTGTCTGAGGACATGTATGCTGTGGGGGTGCGGCTGGAAGCGATCAATGTGGGGATGATGACGCAGGTGATGGAGGAGGAGATCGTCTCGACGTTGAAGGATTTGGTAGAAGCGATCGAGCGCAAGCAGCAGGAAATGGAACAACAGCAACAACAGGGGAAGCCATCGCAATCGAACGACGAGCAGCCGCTGCTGCCGACGTCGGCGGAGTTGAAGTTGTTGCGGTCGCTGCAAGTGCGGGTGCATTCGCGAACGGGTGCGATCGAGACCGAGCGGGCTGCGGGGACGGAATCGGCGCAGTCGATCGCCGAAGCAACCGAAGCCGTGACCGAGCGCCAGCGGGAGGCGACGACGATCGCGCAGGAGATGCGCAAGTTGGAGGAGGGGTCGTGAGGATGAAAGTCGAAAACCAAAAGCCGAAAGCCGAAAGGACGAGGGACGGAGGGAAAGGCGAAACGTGGGAGCGTGTGGGAGCTGCGCGTTTGGATCCGTGGGTATGGGCATGCGTGTGTTTGTGGTGGGTTGCGCCGTCGCTGGGTGGACCGATGGTGGACGAGACGACGGAGGCGTTTCTGAGGCACGTTGAAACCAGCAGTGGGTACGATGCCAAGGTCAAGGCATTTGTTGCCAAGGCGTGGTCGGAGCGTGGGGCGGACGACGCGCCGGAGGAGTTTATGATCGAGGCGTTGGCGCTGTTGTCGCCGCGCTTTCGGGATGGGCTGGACGCGTACGACGACGAGGACTACGGCAAGACGTTTGAGATCATGGACCCCCTGGCGCGGGGGAATGATCCGTACGTGGGCGCGAATGCGTCGGTGTTCGCGATCAAGAGTCTGGTCGAGCGGGCGCGGTATGAGGAGGCGGAGGCGCGGGTAGGGGAATTTGTGGAGGACCCGACGGCTGTCGATCTACATACGCATTCAGCGGCGGAGATCGCGTTTCTGGACGGGTTTCTGAAACTGCAGAATCTGCATTATGACGAGGCGCGTCGGGCGCTGCAGAGCATGTTGAACGTGCATCCTGGGGCGGCGGATCGACTACGCGTGACGGCGCGGCAGATGCTGGCGGAGTTGCAAAGGCGCGAGCCGGAGCGTCTGGGGGATGTGGCTGACCTGATGGGATATGCCGGTCGTCGTTTGGAGCATGAGTATACCGACGAAAGTGTGCAGGCGAAGCAGAAGCGGGCGATCGAGCTGCTCGATCAGTTGATCGAGGAGGCGGAGAAGAACGAACAGAGCGGCGGCGGGGGTGGCGGTAGCGGGGGTAGCGGACAGCAGTCGCCACAATCGCCGATGCAGGATTCGCAGTTGCCCGGAGGGGGAGCGAGTCAGTCGGAGAGCCTGCGGAATGCGCGTCGGGTGAAGCCGGGCGAGGAGTGGGGATCAATGCCGCCGGCTGAGCGGGAGAAGGTGCTGCAGTCGTTGCGTGACAGTTTTCCGTCGCGGTACCGTCAACTGGTGGAACAGTATTATCAGGAACTGGCGAAGCAGCCGTGATCGAAAGTTGAAAGTCGAAAGTCGAAAGCCGAAAGAGGGAGGACGTGCCGCGCGCGAACGGTCATTGGGCGGCGAGGCACCGAGTCACGAAGGCACGAAGCCACGAAGGGGCGGTTCGGGGTTTCAACCGGGCGGGGGAGTTGCAGGCATTTGGGTGTGTCTGTTGGTGATGGGCGCCGGGGCGGGACGTGTGTCGGGGGGGACGGTTGAAGTCGTGCGGATCGACGGGGCGCGGTTGTCGTGTGCGTTTGAGGGGGCGAGTGAGACGGTGATACGGTTGGCGTGTGAGGGGGAATCGGTTGAGATCGCGATCGAGGATTTGCGGTCGATGCGCCTTGCGGGGGCGGTGTTGGGAAATCCGATAGCCGAAAGCCGGAAGCCGAAGTACGGGCGACGGGCGACCGACGATCGAAAAACGCATGTTGGGGATGTGGACGTGTATCCGGCGGCTGGGGGACGGTTCAGGGCAAACATCAAGGCGCGATCCGGTGACGAATCCGCCGGGGATAATGCTGAGGGATACGTGGTTGCGGACACCGCGATTGGCGCAAACGTTCGGATTCCGCTGTCGGCGCTGGCGGGCGTTTGGCTGGGGCGGGCGGGGGCGGATCCGAAGGGGCGCGAGTTGTTCGACGAGGGGCTGGCCGATCGTCTGCCGGGGACGGACGTGCTGGTGACGCAGCGGGACGGGGAGGTGGGAACGATTCGGGGAAGCGTGGTGGCGCTGGGGCCGGAGGGTGGGAGGATTGTGCTGAATCGGAAGGAGCGGTCGTTTGGATTCGATCGTGTGTTAGGGATCGTGTTCGCGACGGGGTTGCCGACGGGGGAGCGGTGGCCGGTAACGGTGCGGATGGGGAACGGGACGGAGTTCGCGGGGCGATTGCTGGGGGCGGACGCGTCGGTGATGCGTTTCGAGGCGTCGTTCGGGGCGCGGGTGGCGGTGACGATGGGCGAGTTGTCTTGGTTGCGGTTTGACAGCGAGCGATTGGTGTCGGTAAGCGCGCTGACGCCGTTGCGGGAGGAAGCGGAGGGGCTGTTGCACGAGGGATCGCCGGCGCGGTTTGATCGGAGCGTCGCCAACGGTGCGTTGGTTGTGGATGGGAGAGGGTTCGAGCACGGGATCGGCGTTCGCGCGCGGAGCAGGTTGGAGTACGACGTGGCTGGCGCGTACGAGACGTTCGCTGCCGTGATCGGGATTGATGACGCGGTGCGTCCGCGGGGGAGCGTCGTGTTTCGGGTGGAGGGTGACGGTGAGGCGTTGTTTGACAGCGGGCTGGTGACGGGGCGGGATGCGGGCAAGGAAGTGCTGGTGGATGTTCGCGGCGTGTCGCGGCTGGCGCTGGTGGTGGAGTATGGGGCGGATATGGATTTGTCGGATCACGCGAATTGGGGGGATGCGCGGTTGATACGCACGCGAGAGGGTGATACGACACGATGACGGCGGTGCGAGTGTCATGTCTTGTCACTGTGATAGTGGCGGCGGGAGCGATCGCGTCGGACGAGAAGGAGTTGCGCCGGCGGGTATTCGATCTGGAACAGCGGCGGATCGAGGTCGTCGAGCGGATCGCGCCGGCGTGTGTGTGCCTATCAGCCGACCCCGATTCCGGCGGTGGGTCTGGTGTGCTGATCGATGCGGACGGGTACGGGCTGACCAACTATCACGTGGTCGCGTCGATGATGGGGTCGCGGAGCGGATACGGCGGCCTGAACGACGGGGAGCAGTACCGGCTGGAGGTGCTGGGGGTTGATATCACGGGCGACGTCGCGATGTTTCGGCTGGTGGGTCGTGATCGGTTTCCGTTTGCGGAGTTGGGCGAGTCAGCTGCCGTTGCGATGGGCGATCCTGTGATCGCGTTGGGGAATCCGTTTTCGTTAGCGCTCGATTTTCAGCCAACGGTGACGACGGGGATCGTGACCGGTGTGCATCGGTATCAGGGAGAAAGCGACACGCTGGTCTACACGGATTGCATTCAAACGGACGCGTCGATCAACCCGGGCAATTCGGGGGGACCGTTATTCGACGCCGACGGGCGGGTGATTGGGATCAACGGGCGGATATCGGCGGAGATGCACAAGTATGCGCGGGGCCGATTCAATGTCGGGTTGGGGTACGCGATTTCGATCGACCAGATCAAGCGGTTTATTCCGCATTTGCGCGCCGGGCTACTAGGCAAGCACGGGACGCTGCTCGCCACCGTGACCGATGATGGCGATCGGGTGGTGTTCGACGACATGTACGAGAACGCGCCGGCGTGGGATGCGGGGATTCGCGTGGGGGATCGCCTCGTGCGGTTCGGAAACGAGAACCTGCGATCAGCCAATCATTTTACGAGCTTGCTGGGGACGTATCCGGGAGATTGGCCGGTTCCGGTGACGTTCGAGTCACGGCGAGGCGTGGTGCATAAACTGATTCGGTTGGAGAGCGTGACGCCGCCGATGAAGCGGGAGTTTGCGGTTTCGGGGAAGGTGAATCGGGAGGCGGTGCGGCGCGTGTTGGAGGGGTTTAGGCGGGCGATCCCGCAAAAGCCGAAAACTGAAGGCCGAAAGCCGAAAGGAGGAGGCACGGAGGCAAAAGCCAAAAACGGACAACGGACAACGGGTCTGTGGTCGTGGATGGCGGTGCGAACGGCGGAGGATGGTCGGAGGACAGAGTTTCGCGTGACGGACGCGGGGGAGACGGAAGCGTCGGAGTTGAACGACGGTGGTGAAGTCGTGAGGAAGATCGTTGCCGGCGATGAGGGAGTGAAGGTTGTCCGAGACGGGCGCGAGGACGAAGCGGGGATTGAGGAGGCGCTGGTTTACACGGCAATGCATGAGTTGCGTCATAAGCTGTTGGGCGACGAAACGTTCTGGGAATCGCCGAGCGTGGAGCACGCGGGTGGGGACGCATTGGTCGAGATGAACGAGAGCGGGCGCGTAACGCGGACGCGGGCGCTGGAAACGATTGGGTGGTCCGTGTCGGAAGGGGTCTCTGCGCGCGTTGGGTTCGAGTTGGATTCGCAGTTGCCCGCACGTGTCGTTGTGCGGGACGCGCCCAGCGATGTGACGGTCGAGATCGAATTGAGTGATTACCGCCGGACCGACGGAGTCCGCTGGCCGCACGCGATGCGGGTCCGGGGACCAAAGCTGCGATTTGATGAGGTCATTGCCGAACTAGAGGTGACGTGGTGAGGCGTGCGGGTGTATTAACGGTGGTGGCGTGGGTGGTGATGGGAGCGCTCCCCTTCGGGTCGCCGCTAAACGCCGACGAGGGAGTCTCCGACCCCGATGTGTCCCGGCGTGCGTCGGGTGCGGGGTATGATCGAGCGATCGAGGCGCTGGCGGAGAATACGGTTCGTCTCTACGGGCTCAAGGCCGGCCTGTCGGCGGGGTATGGCAGCGGAGTGCTTGTGTCGGACGACGGTCTGGTGGTGACGGTGTTCACGCTGCTGCTGGATGCCGACAATCTACGTGTAGTGACACCTGATGGCACTACGTATGGGGCGGACGTTGTTGGGACGGACGATGAGACGCAGCTCGCGCTGTTGCGGCTTCGGACGCTGCCGCGCTACGACCGGCGCGGGCGACGGATCCCCGGCGGATCGGTGGGACCGGGGTCGTTTTCATGCTTGGCGCCAGGGGATTCGTTCTCGTTGTCGCCTGGTGATTTTGTGATCGCCGGTGGCAATCCGTTCAAGGTGTCGCAGGGCGATGAACCGATCTCGGTGACGGTGGGTGTTTTCAGCGCGCGGACCGAGTTGGACGCGCGCCGGAAGACGCGGGAATTCCCGTATCATGGCGAAGTGCTGGTGATCGACGCCATCACGAGCAATCCGGGGGCACCCGGCGGCCCTCTGGTGAATCTCGACGGCGCATGGGTGGGAATGATCGGGCGGATGGTCGTGTCCAACCTGACACACACCAATTTCAACTACGCGCTTCCGGTGGAAATCGTCATGGATTTCGTGCGGCGCGTGTTGGACCCCGTCGCCGCCGGCGCGGATGAGGCAACCGCCGATCGACCGCAACCGTACCACGGGATCAAACTGTTCGAGTTGGGGTATCAGAAGAAGTTGGTCTATGTGGATCGTGTGAAGCGCAGTTCGCCAGCCAAACGGGCGGGGATCAAGAGGGACGATCTCATTGTGTCGGTCAACGGGAGGCAAGTGAACGATATCCAGACGTTCCGCCGGATCGTCGCCAGGAAGCGACCAGGGGATACGCTGCATCTGGTGATGATCCGCAACGAGAAGCTCCGCAACGTCAGTGTGACGCTGGAGGTCAAGGAATGATTCGCTGCCGCGTTTTCGCTGTGATGGGATGGGCTGCGGTGGCGAGTTCGGCCGACCCGAGGGTCGGCAACTACGCGCAAGGGGACGACTCGCTGGAGTTGATGCGGGCGCATCAGACGCTGTTTCGCGAGGCGGTCGGCCGGGTCGAGCCGTATCTCGTGAAGATCGAGACGTTGGGCGGCGCGCAGCCACGGTTAGGGGCGACGGACGACACCGCCGATCGGGAAGAGGACGACGGTTCGCCCCCGCTGCCGCCGTCGCCGTTCCGCGAGACACTGGGATCGGGGTTCCTCGTGGCGGATGGGCCGACGACGGGGATCGTGTACGAGTCGGACGGTTGGATTTTGACCAGCAGTTTCAACTTCGTGCGCGATCCGGCGCACATCACCGCGCATTTCGCGGACGGGCGGAGTTACGTGGCAGAGCTCGTCGCGCGGGACAAAGTGCGGAAGCTGGCGATGTTGAAGATCGACGCGACCGGCTTGGAGACGCCGGAGTGGGTGCCGTGGGGGGACATTCGCGTGGGGCAGTCGACGGTGGCGCTCGGGCGCGGGTTCGGGGGGGACAGTCCATCAGTCACAGTGGGGATCGTCAGCGCCCTGGACCGGATGATGCATAACGCGATTCAGACCGACGCGAAGCTGTCGCCCGCGAACTACGGTGGACCGGTCGTCGATCTTCGCGGTCGCATACTCGGTATCGGCGTGCCGATGGCGCAGCGTCCCGGAGAGTTGGCTGGTGTGGAATTCTACGATGCGGGGATCGGATTCGCCTTGCCGTACGAACGCGTGACGGAGATCGCGAGCGAGTTGAAGCGCGGGGTGTCATTCCATCGTGGCTGGTTGGGCGTGTCGATCAACACCCGGAAGCGCAACGAATGCCGCCTCCGAGCCGTGGCGGATCCGTCGCCCGTGCGGGCAATGGGGATAATGGCGGATGACGTAATCATCTGGGCGAACGGTCGGGACGTTCGGCGCTTCGACGGATTGGTGCAGGCGATCTACATGGTGCCAGCCGGGGAAGCGGTCCGATTGATCGTACGACGTCGAGAGTTGGAGTTCGGGTACGAGGTGGTGCTGGCGAAATCGACCGAGTTGGGACCGCTCGTGGAAAACGAAGTGCCCTACGATCCGGACAATCCTTTTGCTATTCCCAAGCGGGGGCGATGGAGATAGGCGGGAAAAGTGTGAATGGGGTCCAAAAAGTGTAGCGCTTGGCGGGCGAAGTAACTCTTCAGCCCTGTGCGTTGGGCCACGGCCAAGAGATGTCAAGATAGACAGGCTCGCGCTGTCGGCCTTGCGCTGCTATGTCATAGTGTATGCAGCC